>NZ_RJPH01000017.1:0-20141 GCF_003944205.1 Streptococcus oralis subsp. dentisani | reverse complement strand
CAACACGATTCTTATCACAGGTTTTTAGAGAGTAAGGGAATCCAAACATCTATGTCACGTAAAGGTAACAGCCCAGACAACGGTATGATGGAATCTTTCTTTGGCATTTTGAAATCGGAAATGTTTTATGGTTATGAGAAGGCGTTTCAGTCGCTTAAGCAATTGGAACAAGCTATTGTGGACTATATTGATTACTACAACAACAAACGAATTAAGGTCAAACTAAAAGGACTTAGCCCTATGCAATACCGAACTAAATCCTTCGCTTAAATTATTTGTCTAACTTTTTGGGGTCAGTACATTTTGAGAGTTATTATCTACATGATTTGCCTTTTTCTTTTGTCAACCAATATGTGATTCCTGCTGATGAAATTGCTGATAAAATAATCGCTAAAATAACCCATACTCTGTTATTATCCACTGAAATTGGCGCTTCATATGTTTCTTTTTTAGTTTCAATTGGATTAGATAAAAAATTCATCACATTTTGATTGGTCGTTCCACCATCACGAATATTCTTCATAACAGTTTTAAAGGACTCTGCGTAGTCTCTATTCCCTTGAATAACTTCTGCTTCATTAGATATCAGATCATTCGTAGTTGAAATAGTCTTATCAACATTATCTTTAATAGTCTGAACTTGACCAACAAATTGAGTAAATTGATCCTTCATAGTCCCAACTGCTTCGTGATTTTGACTAGTTTCTTTTGAACCAGTAGAGGTAGTAGACACTAATGATTCAATTGAACTATATAAGCGTTTTGATGATTCACTATCATTTATTAATATTCCACTATTAGCATCTGAAGCTGTCTCCGTCACTTCCAATTGTTTCGCTTTCGTTTCTTTCCACTTATCGTACTCAGTTGATAAGGTCTTAATCGAACTGTTATACCAATCAGCTAAGTTTGTAATTTGATTTTTGAAATAATCATTCGGTAACTCAGCTTCAGCCAATTCAGGCAATGCCTCGCTTGATTTTTCTAATGACTCCAAAGAATTTTGAATTTGTTCCAACAAAGCTATACCTGATTCTTTAAATTTAGTAACTTGATCTTCTGACAACTGAGTTGCTATATCATCACGACTGATGTTGCCGTACATATGGTAAACAGAATCTGGTGATAAGGCAGAAAAATTAATAGAGGAACTACTTGGACTTCCATAAATTGCTTGAATCATACCAGTTGTACGATCAATTTTGCTTAATTTATCAAAAATATGTTTTAAATCTTTTTTCACTAAAACATCTGACTCTTCTTTATCACTACGATAAATAGTTTTCTTGATAGGAATTGTAGTTTCACCAATGTGTACTTCAAATGAAATTTCATTTTTCCCATAATGTGGTTCTAAAGTATATTCAACCGTCATAGTATAAAGCTTATCATCTGTTATAGTTTGCTCTCCTCCAACTAAGGTAGCATCTCCTGTAACATAAACTTTAGCTTTAGGAGATAAATATTTTGTCCCTTCAGAACTAGTAGAAACTCCGCTAGCCTCAACTACCGTTGATGATTCAGGCGAACTACTTGATGGTTTTGTCACAGATGCCTCGACAGTTTTAGACTCAGATTGGGGTAATTTAACTGTCAATTCCATCGTTTCTGTTACTTTATCGAGCTTATCATTTTCAATCGATAAAAATTCAAAAACAGGTAATCCACTTATAGAAGTAGCCTTCTTATCAAATTTAGTATAATTCTTAAGTAAATCTATTTTTTCATTATATTCTTTAACTTGATCAGCTGTTAGAACATTGAGTTTCTCCAATTTACTAAATAAAGTTTGGTAATCAGTTGGTTCAATACTAATATCTGTTAGATTTGAACGAATTAAAGTTTGATAAGTTTCAGGCAAATGATTTTCAGTAATCAAACTTTTATTAATCTGATCTACAAGTGTTGCTTTAGCATCCGAAGTAAGGTCCGATTTTAAATCAACATCTTCTTTACCAAAGTAAAAGAGTGATATTTTCTTTTTCTCTGCTTCTAATTCTGTCTTGAGATGTCCAAATTCGGATTTTCTATCTTTTATTTTACCTTGATAATCAACGATAACCTTATGATAATCAACTACTAAATCTTCTAGTTTAGCTTGTTCAGATTTTTCCTCAGCTGTACTATTTCCAAATTGATACAATGATTTAAGCATCGAATCATTTAAACCATCTATAATTTTAGAATTTTCTTCATGCTGTTCTTTCAATGTGTTATTGGTTGTTAAGACATTCTTCTCAAATATACCCTTTTGAAAATCAAAATAAGTTTTAACTTCCGTAAGTTGTTTGTCTAAGCCTATCCCTGTATTATTTAAAAGACTAACAACAGAATCAGAAAAAGCCTTTTGAGAATCTTCATAAGACGAATTCATTTTCTGTAGATTTGAAGCCAAGTCCAAAGTGCTTAACATAGACTGACTTGCTTCGTTTGACGGGCCATAGATATATTGAGAAATTTTTGTATGCGTGCCAGATTGTTCATTTACAATATTATCAACATTTCTTTTAGCATCATCTAGGTTGTTGATAACACTCGAAAAATACATTTTTATAACATTTTGGTTAATAGTATTAAGGTACTCGCCTACTCGTAACTCAACATTCTTAGATTTAACTGGATCTAAATTTGATTTCGTTTTATATGTTATCTTTGCTCTATCAGGATTAAAACTTTCCAGTTGAGCTATTTTTTCTGAAAACTGTTGTTCGATATAAACAATTACATCAACCGACCCATTTTCAAATCGATTTTCAGCAACATTACGAGTCATGACAGTCCATTGATTTGTATTCTCTTTTGATAATAAATTTGTGAAATCATTTCCTAGATTATAGGCGTTGCCATTTAATACGCCTCCAGCATCTTCATTTACCAGAGCAATATTCAATTTACGATCGTTAACCTTATTTGTTACAGAAATCTCTTGATTCTTTAAATAAATAAATGTTGCTCCTGAACCAACCAACAAAGTTACAAAAACACTACTACCTATAATTATTTTTTTCATAGCTAACCTCTCTCATTTATCCTTTTATTATACCACGAATACTAGAGTCAAGCAAGGAGGGCTTATAATCTTTATTCTATTAATAAAACTTACCAATTCGTAACTTGCTTATGCACCAACCTATATACTAAATTTTAGGTGTTTCATTTTTTCACCATATAGAAAATCCTAGAATGAAATTCTAGGATTTGTATGTCATTTTTTGAAGTCTTCTATGGTGAAGTGGTCATAGGTGATTTTTGAAACTTCCTCATCATAACGACTCAAAAAGTCTTGAAATCTACGATCGATGTAGCCAAAGAATAGAACTTCATCTATATCCTCTTTGTTAAAGAAGATAATGTTTTGATTCATAAGCCCTAGTGGAAGACTGACAGCTCCAAAGTTAAAATAACCTTGCTTGCCGTCCTTTTCAGTAACTGGACAATGATTAATAATCATGACAGGCTCCACACCTTCTCTCACTCGAACAACACTTCCAATCGGTAAAGCCGTACGTTCTGACATCAGTTTTCTCCTTCTAAATATCTCTGCGCTTCCTGAACATAAAAGAGTTCTGGATTTTCATGGGCGATGCTTTCAAACAAACTACGGGCACGTTCTTCATCTCCTTTTAATTGAGCATTGAGAGCTCCGTAATAAGAAAACATGATTCGAGCTAGATTACTTTCTGGTTCAGTGGTGTCGAAGTAGTCGTTCACTTCTTTATTGAACACAATATCTTTTATGGCTTGGGCTTGAGCAACGAGTTTAGCCTTACCACCTTTCGAATCTGGTGCCTTGGACAATTGTTCCTCAAAGAAAGCAATATCTTGTGCATCTTGAAGATGAATGGAAACCAACAATTGACCATAAGTTAATCTTAGGAATATGTCTGTACTAAATCTCTTCCAAACTTTTTTTAAATTAATTTTTTCAAAATTTTCTTTCGCAGCTTGAAAATCTCCTTTCAAATAAGTCACTTGTCCCTTAACAAAATGGAAATTTTCTTGGTACGTTGCTCTATAGGGCTTAATAGATTTTTCAGCTTCAACCTTAAACATAGCTTCATATACCTCTAAATCTATAGAATCGTGTAACATTAAATAGATTACCTTATTGGATACAACTCGTAGATATAAAACAAGAATAAGGAATCCCAACATCATTGATATAAATATTAACGACCATAATTTTTCATTACCTTTAGATTCTAGAATCACTGCCAGCACTCCCAAAGATATTCCTAAGACTGAACTAAGCTGACTAATAGTCTCTATTTTAAGTAAGATATCCTCCGTCGCTGAACTGACTATCCTTTTTACTAGTTTCATATATTACTCCCCTTTATTATTAAAAATAGATATTCCAATAAGTATGCTAGTTAACCCTCCTAGTAATTTTAGAGTTCCAAAAGCACCTAACGCAGTTCCAATAACAGGGGCAGCAACCACGCCAAAAACTACAGCTGCTACAGAAAATACAGCTGCGACCGGATGCTCTGCGACATAGTCAAATGTCCTTTGGAGATGATCCACACTTCTCACCCCTGTTTCAGTGGTCGTTTTAACTGTTGCGTAGTCTTGTTTGACCTGATTATGTTCCTTCACATAGGTGACGCGGTAGCCATCTTCTGACTTGGTACCAACCTCAAGAGAGCGATTCTTATAGCCAAAGCCAATGGAAAGGTTGGGCGCAAGTTTGCTATAGCTTGAACTAATCTTGTCTGCTAGACTGAACTCACCCGTTATAGAATAGTCCTTTAGCCCTATCTTCGTCTTATAATTGGGATTTTCATCTAGGAAATCTGTACTCAGTCCCCCTACGCTATACTCTCCTTCTTGACTTAACTTACCATCTTTATATTTAGTGTTAAAAGTGATGGCACTTTCCCCTTTGAAGTGACCTTTTATCTGGATTTTGCTCTTAAGGTAGTGTTGACCATCATCATATACTGTTATCTCCTTCTCAAACGTAACTTCATTCCCTTTCAAGAAATCAATCAGTTCCTGAGGTTTCTTACCGCCATTCCCATGGGAAGCAAGAGAGATCGTTCTACCCAAGGTCTGTAGTTCCTGCTCACTCATCTGGCTCAAGTCAAAGGCTGTTTCTGGATTATAATGTCGAATATAACGGATTAGTTCTTCGTGCAGAGTTTTAGAATTCTCAATCTGTTGATCCCGTAACTTCGTGTCCTGAAAAATCGCAAGGGCTTCCACATTATGATAAGGGTCTGTCATGCTAACAGCTTTGCGAGACCGACTCAAACCACTTGCAATCGTGGAGAGGGTAGTGGTTACACCGCTCCCCAACAGTTCACCATTAAATGATTCCATCCGACTTTCAGTTGTACGAAGAGATTGCAGGGCTTCTTCCTTATGGCTTTTGATATCTGCGGAAGAAGGATTGCTGATGCCAACCATACCCCCAATTGCAGAGTAAGCTATTGTCAGGTCTGGATGGGCAAATTTCATTAGTGACCATTCTACTTAATCTTCATTATAACATTTTCTCATCATATAGAAAATCCTAGAATAGAATCCTAGGATTTGTATGTCATTTTTTGAAATCATCTACACTAAAGTGCTCATAGGTGATTTTTGAGACTTCCTCATCATAACGACTCAAAAAGTCTTGAAATCGACGATCAATGTAACCAAAGAAGAGCACTTCATCAATATCCTCTTTGTTAAAGAAGATAATGTTTTGATTCATAAGCCCTAGTGGAAGACTGACAGCTCCAAAGTCAAAATAACCTTGCTTGCCGTCCTTTTCAGTAACTGGACAATGATTAACAATCATGACAGGCTCCACACCTTCTCTCACTCGAACAACACTTCCAATCGGTAAAGCAGTACGTTCTGACATCAGTTTTCTCCTTCTAAATATTTCTGAGCTTCCTGAACATAAAAGAGTTCTGGATTTTCATGGGCGATGCTTTCAAACAAACTGCTAGCACGAGCTTCATCTCCTTTTAATTGGGCATTGAGAGCTCCATAATAAGAAAACATGATTCGAGCTAACTTATTTTCTGGTTCGGCAGTGTCGAAGTAGTCGTTTGATATTTTATTTAAAACAAGATCCTCTATAGCTTGTATTATGTTTATTGCATTCGTCTGCCTAGTAACCTGAGAATTTGTTCGAACTTTTAATGTAGCTAACATATCGATTTGGTTCGAAATTTCTTCTGTTTTATCAGCATGGATTAGAGACAGAATCTTAAAGTAAGCTATGGATAATTGGATCTCAAATTTCTTATTAAAATTTTTATCCTCAAAATTTATTCGTTCCAAATTATCAAGTGTTTCTTCAAACTTTCCTTGGTAATATGACGCTTGGGCAATAGCTAGTAAACAATTTGCATTATTAAACAGTTGTTGAGACTTGACTGAGTGTTCAGCCACATAACGATAATAACTTATGTGCTTGTCGAAATTAATATCCGTCAAAAAGATATTATCTACAGCTAATTTAACCAGTTTATTATTTAATGAAAGCAGTGTCTCAAACCCAAAACATACTACCGTATAAGTAATGAATTTCATAAAATTCATTTCCCCACCTTTAAATAATTCAACAACCATGCCTATAAATGCTAGACAAACTATAGGAAATAAGCAAATGTATACTATTTTTGTCAAATTATATAATTTTGGAATTTCAAATCCAGATATTTTCAACGAATAGTTATTTAATATTTCTTTCATCATTATCCTCCATTGTAGAACTTAAATATAAAAAGGCGCTCGCTATTACTGGAGCCGCTATCGAGGCTCCAAATCCAAATGTAGATGCACTAACTGTAACACCATAAATTAAAGCACCCATAACAAAAACTGTAGCAACTACTACTTTCCCCGCTTTTAATATCTGTTCTCCATGATCCACACTTCTCACCCCTGTTTCAGTGGTCGTTTTAACTGTTGCGTAGTCTTGTTTGACCTGGTTATGTTCTTTAACATAGGTGACGCGGTAGCCATCTTCTGACTTGGTACCAACCTCAAGAGAGCGATTCTTGTAGCCAAAGCCAATGGAAAGGTTGGGCGCAAGTTTGCTATAGCTTGAACTAATCTTGTCTGCTAGACTGAACTCACCCGTTATAGAATAGTCCTTCAGCCCTATCTTCGTCTTATAATTGGGCTTTTCATCTAGGAAATCTGTACTCAGTCCCCCTACGCTATACTCTCCTTCTTGACTTAACTTACCATCTTTATATTTAGTGTTAAAAGTGATGGCACTTTCCCCTTTGAAGTGACCTTTTATCTGGATTTTACTCTTGAGATAGTGCTGACCATCGTCATATACTGTTATCTCCTTCTCAAACGTAACTTCATTCCCTTTCAAGAAATCAATCAGCTCCTGAGGTTTCTTACCGCCATTCCCATGGGAAGCAAGAGAGATCGTTCTACCCAAAGTCTGGAGATCCTGTTCACTCATCTGGCTCAAGTCAAAGGCCGTTTCTGGATTATAATGTCGAATATAACGGATTAGTTCTTCGTGCAGAGTTTTAGAATTCTCAATCTGTTGATCCCGTAACTTCGTGTCCTTAAAAATTGCAAGGGCTTCCACATTATGATAAGGGTCTGTCATGCCAACAGCTTTGCGAGACCGACTCAAACCACTTGCAATTGTGGAGAGGGTAGTGGTCACACCGCTCCCCAACAGTTCACTATTAAATGATTCCATCCGACTTTCAGTTGTACGAAGAGATTGCAGGGCTTCTTCCTTATGGCTTTTGATATCTGCTGTAGAAGGATTGCTGATGCCAACCATACCTCCAATTGCAGAGTAAGCTATTGTCAGGCCTGGATGGGCAGGTTATATCAGTGACCAGTCTACCTAATCTTCATTATAACATTTTCTCACCATATAGAAAATCCTAGAATAGAATCCTAGGATTTGTATGTCATTTTTTGAAATCATCTACACTAAAGTGCTCATAGGTGATTTTTGAGACTTCCTCATCATAACGACTCAAAAAGTCTTGAAATCGACGATCAATGTAACCAAAGAAGAGCACTTCATCAATATCCTCTTTGTTAAAGAAGATAATGTTTTGATTAATAAGCCCTAGTGGAAGACTGACCGCTCCAAAATCAAAAAAACCTTGCTTGCCGTCCTTTTCAGTTTATCAAAACAACCTCATACTACTCCTTCATTATTTATTTTTTTAGTAACGAAAGTTTTCACAAGCTGTTAATAAAAACCAGACCTATTTATCGCTAGAAATGAACTCTTCTAATCTTGTGATAAACTCTTTCTCAAACTCTGTTACGTGAGCTTTAAATAACACCTGATCAATTTTCTCAGCATCAAACAAATACATTGACTGAGAATCTTCAAACCCTTGAGGATTTAGGACCCCAGAATAATCAAAAACTTTCCCTTCACTATTCTGTTGATAACGCCCGACAATCATAATAGGTTGAGTCCCATTCTTTAATAAAACAGTTGTTCCCAGTGGCAACCAATTTTTATTCATCTCTATTTCTCCAATTCTTTATTATATTATAAATAAAATGTATCAGTAGTACTACTAAAAATAAGAATAAAGGTCGTAATGATACCAAGCTTACACCTATAACAAGGAAGGCTGATAAAAAATAAATAATAGACGCCTCTATCTTGGAAGGTCTTCTAGCCTCTGGAAGCATATCTGAATGTTCCTGCGTTATAGATGAGCGATCAGTGAATTGATAAAAGAAACGATATCTTGCAGATAAAGAATCAATATCTAAAAAGTCATATCCCCTAATATAATCAACTACAAACAACATCAGTAAATTATCAATTTCGTCAATATTTTCAGTATAGAGAGAAAAATTTCTCTTTCCAGCAATGGCAATATTACTTGCAGCATAAACGGCAATCGGAATGCCATCTTTTGTGACAGGTAGAATATCTCCTTTACTACCTGAACTTACACACGTCATTTCATAGTTATTTAAATTGGATTGAAAAACTCCATGCCAGTATGCTTGTTCCCATAAGTGACCAAATCTTTCTTCTTCAGAATAAATCAAATCCTTATTTAACCCTCTAGCGACTATTCTTTTCTTTGGAGAAATGAATTCTGATTCTTTCAAGACAAGAATTTCTAAATCTGTTGCATATAGACGGTATCCTGCCTCTTCTTGAACGATTTCAATCCTTTCAGTCCAATGTTCTTCATCAGGTAGTTTTGACTGAAAAATTAATCCCTCTGAGTTTCCCCGTAATTGTAATTGTATTTCCATGTTTTACCACCCTATTGATAAGCCCCAGCCAAATGGTCCTGGTTTCATTTTTGCCTCTGCTTTTTCAGTTGTTACTCCCACTTTTGCCCTAGCAGAAACACCCACTCCGGCAGAAGCACTTACATCAATCGTAAGACCAAATATTTTAAATCCAGCTTTAGCTTCTCCTTCTACAATATAAGCATCAGCTCCCGTCTCTAATTGGACTCCTCCCTTTAGTTTTCCTTCCCTATTAGTAAAAAAACCAATTTCTCCGCTTGCATCTGCCGAAGCTGTATATGCAGAGCCAGAAAGTTTTGCATGGATATCGTTACTATCATCTCCCCAGCGAGCATGCCCTTCCGCCTCAGCGCCAGTAATTTTAGCTTTAGCTTTAGCTCCAATGCCATATTTTTGAGAATTTTTTTTATTTTTTGAGACATCTTTCTTACCTTCTTTAGCAGAAGCTAATGATTTGATTACACCAGCAGAAACATCTGCCTTAAGTACCGAAACTTCTCCGCCTAAATTCGTATCACCTGCAGTAGTTTTCCCAGCATAAGCTTCAAATCCCATATCTAAATCAGAAAAATCATCATCAACCACAACTCCCGGTGGAAGCTTCTTAACTTTTTCTCCGCTATACTTAGACTCAGCTAATCGTTTGGCTAAATCATTCTGTAACTCGACTTTCTTTCTTCCACTATGCACGGCCTTAGTATATTCTGCAACATCGTTTTTAAAACTTGTACTACGATAATAAGTTCTTGCCGCGTATTCGGTAAATGGAGTACTTGAATGAAGGGCGAGAAACTTTAATTGCTTATTTTGAACATTTATCAAATCTGTAAAGCTACTATCTCCAACAAGTTGATTAAAAGTTTCCATATTCTTTATGGTATCATCTAAACTCTTGACTGCTTGATTATAGCTCGTATTCACACTATCCAAGCTTGGATTCGTTAACGTTAGGATATCACTTATCCCTGCATAGATATTTTTCGTCTTACTGGAACTGCTCTTTAGTCCCTCGATCGGATCTTTCATCCGTTGCTTGATGCGTTCTAGGTATTCTGTCTTAATAATGGCACTGTTGTCGGTCTCTGACACCGTGTCTTGAAAGAGCTTCACAAGTCCATCATAGCGACTGACAATGCTATCTAGGGCATTGACATAGTTATCAACCTTCAGTTACATTCCTAAATATTTTTGGAATAGCCTACCAATAATTCTAAATATTCTAAGCCGTTTTTGGGAACCACGTGATAAAAAGGGGTTACCATCTCCAATTCATTTTCTTCCAGTGCTATTATTAATTTTGCATATTCTATTTCTGTCAAAGTCTTAAGGTCTCCTTTAATAATCGTTTTTAGTAAATTGCTAATTTCAAAATAAGTTGAAAAATTATAACCTTTTAAACTAAATAAATCGTTGGATATAGGCATAAATAACTCAATTTCTATTACTTCATTTAACGGAACGTTATTCAAACTGTAAAAGAACGGGCCTTTTAATTGATAGCCCGCTTCTACAATACCTTTTATAAACTGTTCCAAATGCTCTTCCATCTCACTGTAATGAAATGATAGTCTCTGTCTAACCACATTTTGAAACGCAATTTTATTAACTTTGACAACACTTTCTGGTAGTTTCATCAATCTTTTTCAACCTCACAATACATGTCAATTACATGATCTCCATAAAGATCCAATACGACATGAATAATATTTACTAATTTAAATCCTAACTTTGAAATTTCTTTTTCGATTTCTTCATATGGGATTGGCTCTTCTTGATTATAATGGCGATAATAAAAATCGGTTGTAAAATTTAATGATTCCTGAAAGAAAATACCCGAAGTATTTTCTCCCTTTATCTTAAGTTTATTCCCAACTGTTGTAAATACAAGAACATCTTGAACAGTTTTCATTGGATTGTAACTGTAAAATATTGGACCATCTGCATAAAATCCGTTTTGTATCATCTGGAGTTTAAACCCCTTAGAATCTGAGATTAAACGCTCAAAGAAAGTAGCTTGGGGATTTAATTCCAATCTAAAACCAATTAAATTTGTAAGGCTTAATTCTCTTTTTTTAAAATTCATTTTTTCTTTCCTTTTTTGAATCTAGTATTTACTTTTTTTATGACATGAAGAATAAAACTTCCCAAAATATCCAGCCCTACTGAGATGATAAATATTCTGATAAGCCAAAGCATCCAACGTGTTTGATTAATGAATGCATTGACGGAGGCAATTTCCCCATCAATGTAAATAATAAAAAGAAGAAAAAATATTTCAAGAGGAATGCGAATTTTAGCTTTCTTCAGACTAAATTCTTTAAATAAATTTCTGAATAAATTTCTAAAACTGACCTCTCCGTCCGGTTCTGTTTCCCAATATTCCTTGCTTTGAGTTTTAAGATATAAAAGATAGGCTACTTCAATAATCAATTGGGGGAAAGCATAACAGTAAAGGAGTGTACTTGTAATACCTAAAACCATAGCAAACTTCCCTAAAAAAGCACTAGTTAACAATACTAACATAAAAATAATGAGAATAGATTCTTGACTGTAGGCACTAGATTTGGCAAAGTAATTTCTCACCGTTCGACTTGCAGAAAAACCGATTTTCAGTTGTCGCATCAACCAAAAATATTGATAAATAAAGCCACAAACTGTAGAGAATACTAAAAACAAAATGACTGGTATTGACGATTCATTAAACTCTTGAAAGCCATTATTATTGACTGTAAACAAAATATAACACGTTAGCATTAACGATAAGAAAATTCCTATATACGATAATAGTAATAAAATAGTTGATAAAATTTGTTTACGATAAATAAAACTCATCCCTAGTGGAATCACAGTTGCCACTATAAGATAGACCGAATATAATAAAATAAAATTAAAAAATATGTTCGATGACTTTTGCAGACCAAAATCAATTAGGTATAGCTCTACTCCAAAGATGACTGCTCCTGTAAATGAAATCAATATCATACTTGCAGATGCGCGAGTATTCGCTAAGCTTTTAAAATATGCTTTATTTAATTCTTCCACTTCTTTCACTGTTTTTTCTTTCCTTTTTTGAATCCAGTTTTTAATCTTTTCATCATAGATAGAATAAAGCTCCCCAAAATATCCAGTCCTATTGCATAGATGAACAATTTGACACTCCAGACCAGCCAAATAGGTCGCTTAATGCTCTCATCTGAATAACCACTATAATTAATAATCCCTAATAATATTGCAAAAGCTACCATCTCAAGTGGGATACGAATTTTTGCTTTCTTTAAACTGAAACCCTTAAATAAATCTCGAAAAGTCTCTTTTTTCGTAGGCACATCTTCCCAATACTCCTTGCTCTGAATTTTTAGGTATAAAAGGTAGGCAACTTCTGTAATCAATTGAGAAAATGCATAGCTGAAAAGAAGAGCTCCAAGAATTCCAAAAATAAGTATCAATTTACCTGAAAGAAGACCGCCTAGCATAGAAACTATAAAAATAATAAGGAGAGAGTTCTTACTATAAGCACTGGATTTTGCAAAATAATTACCCATTGTTCTATTGATAGAAAAACCTTTTTTTAACTCTCTTTTTAGCCAAAAATACTGATAAATAAAACTTAAAATTGTACAAATAACTAAAAATGGAATAAAAATTGGAGAATATAGAAAGAATCCTATAGTGAATTCCTTCGTTGAAATAGAAGTCACTATAAGTAAAAGCATCATCAACTGCAGAGAAAAGTATATGACCATATAGACTAGTAGCAGAAAAATTGTTGACAAAATTTGCTTCTTATATACAAAGAAACCAACTAATGGAATGAAAAATGCAATAATAAGGTAGAAACAAGAAATCAAGAGTAAATCAAAGAACCAATTCATAAATGGATTTATTATAGCGACTGTGTCAAAATAGTAATAAAAAGCGAAAATTTCTAGTGCTAATATAAATACTCCTGTCCATGAAATAACCAGCATACTTGCAGATGCGCGAGTATTCGCTAAACTTTTAAAATATGCTTTATTTAATTCATCAATTTCTTTCACTGTTTTTTCTTTCCTTTTTTGAATCCAGTTTTTAATCTTTTCATCATAGATAGAATAAAGCTCCCCAAAATATCCAATCCTATCAAAATTATAAATATTCTCCCAAACCAAATAAGCCAAAGGGGGGTGTATGAACTAGGACTAAAATAGCCTATATTATACATAATACCTAGGAATATTGAACAAAACAAAATCTCAAGGAAAATTCTAATCTTTGCTTTCTTCAAACTGAAATCCTTAAATAAATTTCGAAAAGTCTCTTTTTTCTTAGGTACATCCTCCCAATACTCCTTGCTTTGAGTTTTTAGATATAAAAGATAGGCAACTTCTGTGATGAGTTGGGAGAAGCCATAACTAAAAAGTACCGCTGTAAGAATTCCTAAAACTAGCGCAAACTTACCAGAAAGAACACCGCCTAGCATGGAAACTGTAAAAATAATGAGAAGAGAATTATTATTGTGGGCACTAGATTTCGCAAAATAATTACCCATTGTTCTATTGGTGGAAAAACCTTTTTTTAACTCTCTTTTTAGCCAAAAATAGTGATAAACAAAACCAACAACTGTACAGATTAACAAAAAAGGAATGGTGTATAATGAACGTTCGTTATATTCTTGCAAATTAGTCCCTGAATAAACAAGAATAATATAAGATATAAGTATCAAGGATAAAAAAATACCTATATAAGATAAAAGTAATAATATGGTTGATAAAATCTGTCTACGATAAATAAATGTCATTCCTAGCGGAATAAAGGTTGCCACGACAAGATAAATAACATAAATCAAAACAAAATCAAAAAAGTAATTTTCCAAAGGATTTATTCCGTAGCCTTTAACAAAATAAAAATATTGGAAAAGCAGAAACAATGCCGAAGCGAAGGCTCCTGTAAACGAAATAAACATCATACTTGCAGATGCGCGAGTATTCGCTAAGCTTTTAAAATATGCTTTATTTAATTCTTCAACTTCTTTCACTGTATTTTTTCCCATATTAACCTCCAAACATAGAACTTACTACATTACCTATACTATTTCCTATACTATCTCCTATACCCTTCCCAAAATCTTTTATCGTATCAACTACACTCTTACCAACAAATGGTAACTTAACATGATTAAGAGCATAATTGATAGCAATTCCTGCACCCGCTCCTATTACTGTTCCTAACGGAGGTAAGAAGGCCGAACCAATGGCAGCACCCAATCCAGCAGCTGCAGCACCTGATCCAATATCAACGGCTGAATCAATCGTAAAGTCCCGCGCTTCTTTGGCCGAGATACCATCAGACATATCCACATTCTCCCTAAAATTATTATAGATATTTATAGCTGTTAAAATTCCTCCAGCTAATTTAAATGCCTTACCAACTTTCCCTACTTCTTTCCACCCTTTAAAATCATTTAGTGGATTAACAGACTCTTTGAAACCGCTCCATCCTGCTTTACCCATTTCTTTCATACGAGCAACACCTTGCAAATTACCTGAATAGTGGTAATTTTCTAGATCAATTCCTGAAGCATTTTGGAAATTGCGACCATGCCTGTATAAATTGTTAGTAGAAGATTTGAAAATAAACTTATTGCCCCATCTCATTCTTCCTTGGCTATCCATTGTTATTTTTATACCATTAAGAAAAATATTTGCTCCTCGATAGGTAATGATAGCTTCTCCCATTGACTTAATATAATCTAAAACATCTTTTGCTTCAGGAGGAGTTAAACCAAAAGTTTCACTAATTTTTGATACAGAAATTTTTTTTTGCTGTTCTGAGACTACCTTCCCACTATACTTAGACTCGGCAAGTTGTTTTGCGAGAGCATTTTGGTACTTCACAGCTTTGGAGTTGCTATGGATAGCTGTGTGTATCTCTGAAACTGAATTTTTAAACTGAGTTCGATTATAATAATTTCTCGATACGCGGTCCCCATATGGAAGAGGGGCATAGCCTGATAGTGTAGCGATTTCACTATTTTGCATATCTATAAGGTCAAAAGTATCTGTCTTTAAAAGAACACTATTAAAAGCTTCCATGTTCTTTATGGTATCATCTAAACTCTTGACTGCTTGATTGTAGCTTGTATTTACACTATCCAAACTAGGATTCGTTAACGTTAGGATATCACTTATCCCTGAATAGATATTTTTCGTCTTACTGGAACTGCTCTTTAGTCCCTCGATCGGATCTTTCATCCGTTGCTTGATGCGTTCTAGGTATTCTGTCTTAATAATGGCACTGTTGTCAGTCTCTGACACCGTGTCTTGAAAGAGCTTCACAAGTCCATCATAGCGACTGACAATGCTATCTAGGGCATTGACATAGTTATCAACCAGTGGTATCTGATAGTTGGTCACCTTCTGGTTAATGGCATCCTTCACTGCTCCTTTAAGGCTATCGGTTGAAACGACCTCTGATAGACGACTTCTCGAAACAGATAGCTGCTCCTTGATACTATTTACCGAAATAACTAACAACTCTTTTTGAACTCGAACTTCGGATACATCAATCTTCATTCACTTCCTCCTCTGCGTAAACACTGGAAATCAATCCTGCGTCTAGATAGTCCTTACGCAGAGCTTCTTGGCAGTAGTGTTCATCCACGGTATCCGAATACCCTTCTGATACTACTCTCTTAATCAAGAGATTGCTTAAAAACAAGGGTGAAGTGTCAAAGCGTAATCCAAATGGATAGCCATGACCGATGTAGTCCACATAATGGCCATTTGCCAAATCAACTCGACGACCTGAAAGAACTACAAAAAAGTCCATCTGTTCGCTTTCAAATGACTCAACCAAGTCCTTAGGAAGAAGTTCACGATCAAGTTCGACAACACTACCTAAAGGATAGATACGACTTAAACAGAGATCTACATAGGAAGCATACTGGATAAAAACTGAACGAGGTAAGGTGACTTCTTCCTGGAGACGCCGAATCCGCACGAGTTCTTTTTCATAGAAAAACTCCAACGGCGCCCCTATCATTGGATGATAATGATAACTAGGCTCGTCATTCATAAAAGCTATATAACACGCTCTAAAAACATCTGGATGTCCTGATAAGGTCATCGCTACCGCTGTCAATACTTCCGGCTCCTTTTCAGATAGATTACATCAGTGACCATTCTACTTATTCTTTATTATAACATTTTCTCACCATATAGAAAATCCTAGAATGGAATCCTAGGATTTGTATGTCATTTTTTGAAGTCTTCTACGATGAAGTGGTCATAGGTGATTTTTGAGACTTCCTTCTTTTTGGGTTCTACCAACTTTTAATCTTTTTTAGCTCGTATCCCTACCATGATATCTGTGTATAAAACATCATTTATCTTACTTGAAATATAAAATACGGGTGTAGATTCTTCTAAGTCATTATCAAGCAATAATTTGGTTAGCACGTATATCCCCTTATCAAAGTCAACAGCTTCCTCTCCAGTAACTCTTACTCCTGCCATTCGAGGAACCAAAAAATAACTGTTATAGGCTGTCCCTTCCATTATCTCTTCTTTTCCTAGATAATACTCATGAACGGGAAGATAGACTGTGATGTTGTAAGTTCCATCTTCCAATTCTCCGATATGGGGGCATGAGTAAAATGGATTGCTTTTAGGTGTATATCCAGCCGCTACAGCTGTTTGAATCATGTCTTGAAAGGCTACTTCAATCTCATCACCGACAATATTATAGTTCACACTCAAGACATTACTCATCATTAAGGATTGATTCATACCATATGTAATTTCTGCCATTTTACTTCTCCACTGGGATAATCAAATCCACAAACAAATCATCATAAACAGGTATCAACACTAGGTATAACTTATCTTGCAATTCCCAACCATGATCACGAATATAAGCTTTCATCTCCTCAATTGTTTCATCCAAGCTACCATCAAATAGAACCCGCTTGCTAATTCCTTCTATATCTAGAGATGCCTGATAATCCAGTTGACTTGTTGGCTCTGCTTCAGATATAACTGGAATATAGACTCCCACATCTTGCTTTTCTTCGTTAAATTGAGTTGGAGTCATTTCAAAAATGGTCGGACCATCTTTATAAATACCATCAGTATAGGGAAGGAGTTCTGTATGAACAAATAACTCCAATAGTTCGTCCGCTTGAATCTGGACCTGGTCTGTCATCAAATGGCTCATATGTAGCTGTATTTCTTTAATCATCTTTAGTTACCTTTCTACTAAATCTATCTCTGTCAAATTCTCTGTTTGAAATCATATCTGGGTTTACTTTTATATGCTTGATTGAAGTCTCTTCCTCAACATCATGACGGTGTTGGTAGGCATAGATAATTATAAACCATGTTTGATATAAAGCAGAGCCAAAAATCATTAACAATAAGGATACTCCCCACCCCATTAAAAAATCATATCCAATGATAGCTAGAAAAATAAAGCAAAGAGATAAAAGTATTATCGGTCCTACTACAAAATTAAGCATAATTTTTCCAGCCTTCTCCGAGATAATTTCTTCAGAGTCCAAGTCAACCAAACAGCTCATGACGATAATAATTACAAGCGCGTAGATAAGGGGGAGAGATAACTTTAGAACAATAAAGTTATGGTCCCCACTCAAACTACTAAATCCAATAATGGTATAAACATGACCAGTCAAATACATGAGATAGGTTCCAAAACTGGTTAAAATCCCTCGCTTAAGATCTAGTAAAAATACTAGATTTAAAACCCAAACAACAATCCCTGTAATAAGCAATGTTTGATACAAAGAGGGATTGTTGAGAACCTCTAATCCTCCTGCAAAAAACGCCAAAAAGGATATAGGATATAAAATAAAAATCCCATTTAACACCCCCCAAAGAGGAACTGGTCCCTTTATTCTACTTCTTTGAAACTCAAAATATTTTTTGATTCTTTCAATAATCATTTAAACCATCCTCTCATGCCTTTGATCAGGCTATTGGCACCTTTTTTAAGGTTATCTGTAATTTTAAAGCGTTTATCCAGCTCGCTAAGACCCCATCCAACAAAAGCTGCTGTTCCTATTGCCACAGCTCCTGTTAACCACGCAGGAGCTGTAGCAATGCCTACCGCACCTGCTACAAACCCTGCAAATGCTGCTCCTGCGCTCGCTGCTCCTGTTGCTGCAACAGTTGTTCCCGCTGCCTTGGCCGCATCTATCACAAAACCTGTTGTCACACTTGCCTTAACTTCATTTCCTCTTAGACCTTGACGTTTGGCCTCTTTTTCATTTTCGCTGATTTTTGAGAAAGTATCAACCACATCTAAAGCAACACCAACAACTGCAGCTCCTTTTAAAAACTTACCAAACTTAGTAGCTGATTTAACATTTTTTAGTCCTTCTTTAGCAGACTCAACTAAGCCTTTTCCTCCACCAGCTTTACTAGATTTCCAGACATTTTTTAAAGCGCCTTTAAAAGTCACTTCTTTGATGAATTCTTCTTTTAACAAACTATTTGTTGTTTTTACTAGACTTCCTCCAACTTTAAAGATTTTGTGGACCATCTTAGTATTTTCATCAAAAGTAGCTAGAACATTCCTTAATCCCTCATTATAACGTGTATTACCAAGCTTCGCAAATAAAGACTCAAACGCTTTAGTAGGCTTACCATTACTATAAAGAGCTATAGCATAGGATTTATTCTGATTAAGTTTCTTATTAAGCTTCAAAAATTCATCTAATTTATTCCAAAATAAAGTCGTATCCTTGTAAACAATTACATTTCCGAATCTATCTTTCTTAAAACGATAAGCAGCATATAAAGCTGGCAAAATAGATTTTAAATGTTTTTTATAGTCCTTACTATTTTTATATAAATCACTCTTTGTGACATTTTTATAAACATTAAATAATGAATCTATTAAGTTCTCATTTTCGGCCACCGTCCCACTATACTTAGACTCGGCAAGCTGTTTTGCGAGAGCATTTTGGTACTTCACAGCTTTGGAGTTGCTATGGATAGCTGTGTGTATCTCTGAAACTGAATTTTTAAACTGAGTTCGATTATAATAATTTCTCGATACGCGGTCTCCATATGGAAGAGGGGCATAGCCTGATAGTGTAGCGATTTCACTATTTTGCATATCGATAAGGTCAAAAGTATCCGTCTTTAAAAGAACACTATTAAAAGCTTCCATGTTCTTTATGGTATCATCTAAACTCTTGACTGCTTGATTGTAGCTTGTATTTACACTATCCAAACTAGGATTCGTTAACGTTAGGATATCACTTATCCCTGCATAGATATTTTGTGTCTTACTGGAACTGCTCTTTAATCCCTCGATCGGATCTTTCATCCGTTGCTTGATGCGTTCTAGGTATTCTGTCTTAATAATGGCACTGTTNTCNGTCTCTGACACNGTGTCTTGNAAGAGCTTCACAAGTCCATCATAACGACCGACAATGCTATCTAGGGCATTGACATAGTTATCAACCAGTGGTATCTGATAGTTGGTCACCTTCTGGTTAATGGCATCCTTCACTGCCCCTTTAAGACTATCGGTTGAAACGACCTCTGATAGACGACTTCTCGAAACAGATAGCTGTTCCTTGATACTATTTACCGAAATAACTAACAACTCTTTTTGAACTCGAACTTCGGATACATCAATCTTCATTCACTTCCTCCTCTGCGTAAACACTGGAAATCAGTCCTGCGTCTAGATAGTCCTTACGCAGAGCTTCTTGGCAGTAGTGTTCATCCGCGGTATCCGAATACCCTTCTGATACTACTCTCTTAATCAAGAGATTGCTTAAAAACAAGGGTGAAGTGTCAAAGCGTAATCCAAATGGATAGCCATGACCAATGTAGTCCACATAATGGCCATTTGCCAAATCAACTCGACGACCTGAAAGAACTACAAAAAAGTCCATCTGCTCGCTT
>NZ_RJPH01000016.1:0-27501 GCF_003944205.1 Streptococcus oralis subsp. dentisani | reverse complement strand
ATCTTTGTCAGTTATAATGGATTAATGAAATTTTAAAACCTGTAGGGGATAATCGATGTCCTCTCCTTTCTTATGTTCAGAGTAAGAAAGATTTATTTCTTAAAGTTGCCAAAGTTATCAAATCCAAAGATATTGTATTTGATTGGTTTGGTTTAATCAGAACCTAAAAAGCACTTCTAAGGTTACTTCTTTAGTTGATCTTAGAGGTTACTTTAGTTATTGGACTGCTGGGCGCAGTATGATATAATAGAAACATGAAATTAAAAACTACTTTGGGCCTTCTTGCTGGGCGTTCTTCTCACTTCATCTTGAACCGTCTTGGTCGTGGAAGTACGCTCCCAGGAAAACTCGCCCTTCAATTTGATAAAGATATTTTACAAAATCTAGCTAAGAACTACGAGATTGTCGTGGTCACTGGAACCAATGGCAAAACCCTGACAACTGCCCTCACTGTCGGCATTTTAAAAGAAGTTTATGGTCAGGTTCTAACCAATCCTAGTGGTGCCAACATGATCACAGGGATTGCAACGACCTTCTTGACTGCCAAATCGTCTAAAACTGGGAAAAATATTGCCGTCCTTGAAATTGACGAAGCCAGCCTATCTCGTATTTGTGACTATATCCAGCCTAGTCTTTTTGTCATCACCAACATTTTCCGTGACCAGATGGACCGCTACGGTGAGATTTACACAACTTATAAGATGATTTTGGATGCCATTCGTAAGGTGCCTACGGCTACTGTCCTCCTCAATGGTGACAGTCCGCTTTTCTACAAGCCAGCTATTCCAAATCCTGTAGAGTATTTTGGTTTTGATTTGGAAAAAGGGCCAGCCCAACTGGCTCACTACAATACCGAAGGAATCCTCTGCCCTGACTGTCAAGGCATCCTCAAATATGAGCACAATACCTATGCCAACTTGGGTGCCTATATCTGTGAAAATTGTGGTTGCAAACGTCCTGACTTGGACTACCGTCTAACAGACTTGGTTGAGTTGACCAACAATCGCTCCCGCTTTGTCATTGACGGACAAGAATACGGCATCCAAATCGGTGGACTCTATAATATCTACAATGCCCTTACTGCGGTTGCTATTGCCCGTTTCCTCGGGGCTGATTCACAACTCATCAAGCAAGGATTTGACAAGAGCCGCGCTGTCTTTGGACGCCAGGAAACCTTCCATATCGGTGATAAGGAATGTACCCTTGTCCTCATCAAGAATCCTGTTGGAGCGACCCAAGCTATTGAAATGATCAAACTAGCACCTTATCCATTTAGCCTATCTGTCCTCCTTAATGCCAACTATGCTGATGGGATTGACACCAGCTGGATCTGGGATGCTGACTTTGAACAAATCACTGACATGGACATTCCAGAAATCAACGCTGGCGGTGTCCGTCATTCTGAAATCGCTCGTCGTCTACGAGTGACGGGTTATCCAGCTGAGAAAATCACTGAGACAAGTAGTCTGGAGCAAGTTCTCAAGACCATTGAGAACCAAGACTGCAAACATGCCTATATCCTGGCTACCTATACTGCTATGCTTGAATTCCGTGAACTACTGGCTAGTCGTCAGATTGTTAGAAAGGAGATGAACTAATGGTTTATACTTCACTTTCCTCAAAAGATGGCAACTACCCTTATCAGCTCAACATTGCCCACCTCTATGGAAACCTCATGAATACCTACGGGGACAATGGAAACATCCTCATGCTCAAGTATGTAGCTGAAAAACTGGGGGCACATGTGACGGTTGATATCGTTTCTCTCCATGATGATTTTGATGAAAATCATTACGATATCGCCTTTTTCGGTGGTGGTCAAGACTTTGAACAAAGTATCATCGCTAGCGACCTGCCTACTAAAAAAGAGAGCATTGACAACTACATCCAAAACGAAGGAGTATTTCTAGCCATCTGTGGCGGTTTCCAACTATTGGGGCAATATTATGTTGAGGCTTCAGGGAAACGCATAGAAGGGCTAGGGGTCATGGGTCACTACACCCTCAACCAGACCAATAACCGTTTTATCGGTGATATCAAGATTCACAATGAAGATTTCGATGAAACCTACTATGGCTTTGAAAATCACCAAGGCCGTACCTTCCTTTCTGATGACCAAAAACCGCTGGGACAGGTTGTCTATGGAAATGGAAATAACGAAGAAAAGATCGGCGAAGGGGTTCATTATAAGAATGTCTTTGGTTCCTACTTCCACGGACCTATCCTCTCTCGTAATGCCAATCTAGCTTATCGCCTAGTCACTACTGCCCTCCGAAAAAAATACGGTCAGGATATCCAACTCCCTGCCTATGAGGACATTCTCAGTCAAGAAATCGCTGAAGAGTACAGTGACGTGAAAAGCAAGGCTGACTTTTCTTAAACTAAGGACAACTATATCAAAGAACTCCCCTATCATATCGGAGTTCTTTTTGCTTGCTCTTTTACCCTTCTCTCTTGCATTTTCTCTTTTTTTTTGCCAAAATAGAGGGGTAGAAAGAAGGTAGCATATGTCTAAATTACAACAAATCCTAACATATCTTGAATCAGAAAAACTAGACGTCGCTGTCGTATCTGACCCCGTCACTATTAATTATCTCACTGGCTTTTACAGTGATCCCCATGAACGCCAAATGTTCCTTTTTGTCTTAGCGGACCGGGAACCTCTCCTTTTTGTCCCAGCCCTTGAAGTGGAGCGTGCAACCAGCACCGTTTCCTTCCCAGTAGTGGGTTATGTGGATTCTGAAAATCCATGGCAAAAAATCAAAAACGCTTTGCCTCAGCACGACTTCAAACGTGTCACTGTTGAGTTTGATAATCTCATCTTGACCAAATACCATGGCTTGAAAACAGTTTTTGAAACTGCTGAGTTTGAAAATCTCACTCCTCGCATCCAACGCATGCGCCTCATCAAATCAGCTGACGAAGTGCAAAAAATGATGGTTGCAGGTCTCTATGCTGATAAAGCTGTCAAAGTTGGTTTTGACAACATTTCTCTTGATAAGACTGAGACAGATATCATCGCTCAAATCGACTTTGCTATGAAACGTGAAGGCTATGAAATGAGCTTTGATACCATGGTTTTGACTGGCGATAACGCTGCAAATCCACACGGAATTCCTGGTGCAAACAAAGTTGAAAAGGACGCCCTTCTCCTCTTTGACCTCGGTGTCATGGTTAATGGCTATGCCTCAGATATGACTCGTACGGTCGCTGTCGGCAAACCAGACCAATTCAAGAAAGATATTTACAACTTGACCCTTGAAGCCCAACAAGCTGCCCTTGACTTTATCAAGCCAGGTGTGACTGCTCATGAAGTAGACCGCGCCGCCCGTGAAGTCATCGAAAAAGCTGGTTACGGTGAGTACTTCAACCACCGTCTCGGTCACGGTATCGGTATGGATGTCCACGAATTCCCATCTATCATGGAAGGAAACGACATGGTCATCGAAGAAGGCATGTGCTTCTCTGTTGAACCAGGTATCTATATCCCTGGTAAAGTCGGCGTTCGTATCGAAGACTGTGGTGTCGTAACCAAGGATGGCTTTGACCTCTTTACAAGCACCAGCAAAGATTTGCTTTATTTTGATTAATATTCTTTGAAAATCTTCCCACAATAAAACGCATAATATCAAGGTTTTTCAACAACTGATATTATGCGTTTTTCTGATTTTTAGAACTTTTCTCCAGCCGCTTTACTTAATTTTCTTAATACTCTGACTAAGCACAAACCCTACAACCATTCCCACGATATTTTGCAGGAAGTTTGGTAGGATTTCTGGTAGGGCTGCCGCCCAGCCATTCATCAAAGTTGAACCCAAGGCGTAGCCTCCTACCATCGCAATAGTAGCTAAGATAAGGCCTAGCCACTGAGATTTCCCTTTAAATCCTGCGAAAAATCCCTGCAAGCCATGGTTTACCAAGCTAAAGAACATCCACTGTGGATAGCCTGATAGAAGGTCAATTAGAAACCCTGCTAGTCCTCCAACGACAGCTCCTTCTTTACTGCCAAAGTAAAAGGCAGTAAAGAAAATACCTGCATCCAAGAGAGTCAACATTCCTGTTGGCGTTCCAATTTTTAAGTAATAACCTAGGACTACTGAAAGAGCGGTTAAAAGGGATACAAGGGCGATTTTAGTTGTTTTGGTTTGCTTCATATTGTCTTACTCCATATTGATCTGCTTGTGCAATAGCACGGTAAACGAAAGCTTTAGAACTCTCTACTGCTGGTAAAAGTTCAGCCCCTTTAACCAAGTGACTGGCGATGCTTGAGGCAAAGGTACAACCTGCGCCAGCATTTTGGCCTTGAATGACTGGGTTTTCTAGAACAGTGAAAGTTTGTCCATCATAAAAGACATCCACTGCCTTGTCCTGACTGAGGCGATTGCCTCCCTTGATAATAACTGCTGGCGCTCCCAAGTCATGCAATTTCTGCGCTGCTGTCTTCATATCTTCCAAGGTTTTAATCTCTTGATCTGCTAGCAATTCTGCTTCTGGGAGATTAGGCGTGATCACACTGACATGAGGGAAAAAGCGAATCAACTCTTGACAGAGTTGGCTGACTGCCACATCATGCGTCTCCTTGCAGACCAAAACGGGGTCCAATACCACAGGCACTCTCGGACGTTGCTTGATAAAGTCCAGTGTCTTCTCAGCCACACTGACAGTAGGGAGAAGACCAATCTTGATCCCTGCAAAGTCCACGTCACGCAAACTATCCAACTCATGTTGAAAAATAGTATCGTCCGTCGGAAAGACTTCAAATCCCTTTTCTGTCAAGGCTGTCAAGCAAGTCACCGCTACAAAACCATGCAAACCATTCAAGGTATAGGTGGCCAAATCAGCTGACAAACCACCACCACTAAAAATATCATTTCCAGAAAGTGCTAAAATACGATTATTCTTCATAACGAATCTCCTTCAAATACAAGCCATTCGGTGCTGCAGTGGGACCAGCAAGTTGCCTGTCCTTTTTCTCCAAGATGAGGTCAATCTGCTCAACTGGCATGCGGTTGTTGCCGATTTTGAGAAGAGTCCCCACCATATTGCGAATCTGTTTGTAAAGAAAACCATTTCCAGAAAAGGTAAAGGTCAAAAACTGGCCTGTATCATCCACCCTAAGACTCGCTTCTGTGATGGTGCGAACCTTATCCTCCACACTAGTCCCAGAGGCTGTAAAACCAGTGAAATCATGGGTTCCTTCTAGCCTTTTGATTGCCGTCTGCATCCGTTCCACATCGAGCGGATAAGGAAAGTGAGTGGCATAGTGACGGCGCATAGGATTTTTGGGACGTCCTCTATCCACGATAAACTCATAGGTCTTGCTATGCTTGGCGTAACGACAGTGAAAATCATCCGCCACAAGCTCCATCGAGATTACATCGATATCTTCCGGAGATTGGGTATCCAGAGCAAAACGGAGTTTTTCCTCATCCATCTGATAGGGGAGGTCAAAATGAATGGCCTGACCAAGAGCATGGACCCCACTATCTGTCCTACCAGCACCGTGAACAGTAACCGCTTGTCCTTTATTCAGCCTCGTTAAGGTTTTTTCGATTTCCTCCTGAACGCTCCGCGCATGGGGCTGACGCTGAAAGCCAGCAAAGGCATAGCCGTCATAGGAAATAATTGCTTTATATCTTGTCATAAGTCTTATTTTATCAAGAAATAATCCTGCAAACAAGTTCAAAGAAAGGAAATTGTCTGGGTACAGAAATAATAAAGAAAAAGCTAGGAATCATTCCTAAGCTTTCTTTTGAAGTGCGTACATAACAAAAATAGAAGTGACAATCAACCAGCATCCTAGAATGGTGAAGACCAGCATCCCGTTTTGAGTAACCATACCGACAGCTCCCAGGACGAATGGTGTCGTAAAGGCCCCAAAACTACATCCTAACACTGCAAAAGATGTTGCCTGATTAAGGAGCTTCGCTGGGATTCTTTCAGAAAGAAGCTGAAAGACAGTGGTCAAGGCCACACTATAAGAAAAACCTGCCACAATACTTCCAACTACCATCACACCCAATGACGGAGACAAGGCAATCACAATCTGCCCCAATCCAAAGGCGATGCCTGACCAAAGGAGCAATCTTTCTTTAAAGAGAGAAATCAAGAAAGAAAAACTCACACCAGCCACAATCCCAATCAGCTGCATGACACTTAAAACCAAACTCGATAACTGGGCATCCCCTAGACCTCTTTCCACCATCAGACTAGGAATACGAATGGTGATAGCTGTGTTGGTGCAGACAACAACTGCTGCTTCGACAGCCAATAGAAAAATTAAGCCTTTCATCTGTCCTGTCAAACGAGTCGTTTCGGCCTCTTTTTTCTTTGTTTCTTTCTTTTCTTTCCCATAAGGGACAAAGAGAAGATAAAGAATCAATACTAAAAATCCCGCACTGTAGGCCAAGAAGGTCACTGTCCATCCCAAGGACAAGAGTTGACCTACCACTAGAGTCAAAATCGACGCCCCGACAACTTCTGCTGATCCGCGAAGACCCAACATCTGGATCCGTGTCTTTCCATGATAGCGTTCGCTGATGATGGAAATAGCCTTGGCATTGATCATCCCAACACCCAAGCCAAATAAAATCCGCATAGCAAAGACAAAGTTATAATCCTGATACCAGAAGGGAGCTGTTCCACCGATAGAGAGGATGAGAAGTCCCAGACTAATCTGAAGTCGCTCAGGAAACAAACGCTCTAGCACCCCGTTTAAGACTAGCATAATCATAATCCCAAAAGAAGGGAGACTGACTAGGAGCTCGATTTGTTCTTTGGGATAGCCTTGATAATAGTCAAACATGGCTGGTAGAGCACTTGATATGGAAAAGGAGGTAATCAAAACGAGGGAGAGGGCCAAAATACTAGCCCGTTCTAAAAATTGTTTCATGGATTTTCTTTCTGTATATTTCTCACTGTTGATCCTTTTAAAAGGAAGATGGCAAGAAAAGAAGGAGCCCGATTGAACTAGAGACTCCGTCCTAACTTTCCTCATAGGAAGACTATTTTCGCTTGATTTGCTTGATCAGATAGAAGATGAAGCCTGCAACCATATAGGCTACAAAAATGATCAAACACCATTTGATAACCACGTCCCAACCCTTGTTCACATTTAAAAAGAAATAAGGGAAGGGATTGTCCTTGGAATTTGGAATATTGAGTTTCAAGACAAGACCATTAAACAAGGCAAAAATCATATAAACCAAGGGCAAGATGGTCCACAAGACTGGATCCCAGATCTTGTATTGACCCTGTTTATCAAGAAAGAGGGTATCGGCTAAAAACCAGAGTGGAACGATATAGTGGCAAAGGAAATTTTCCACACGGTAAAAGTCTGTCGCGATCGGAGCAAGCATAAAATGGTAAATCACACAGGTAATCATGATACTCATGGTAACGCCACCCTTGAGACGAAGCAGGGTCGGACTTTGCCAATTTTCACCTGAACGGCTCATCACACGGAGCAGGTAGCCCGTGAAAATCGTTACCAAAAGATTGGACAACACTGTGTAGTAAAGGAGCATACCAAAGCCACCGTGCTTGGTAATCTCCAAATAAACTCCTGTAAATGCCGCTAAGAACAAGAGCACACGACTATAAAAGATAAATTTATAATTCAGTTTCATGGCTAGATTTTCTTAACAAATTCTGACTTAAGTTTCATAGCTCCAAAACCATCAATCTTACAATCGATGTTGTGGTCACCTTCTACGATACGGATATTTTTGACACGAGTTCCTTGTTTCAAGTCCTTTGGCGCCCCTTTTACTTTCAAGTCCTTGATAAGGGTTACAGTATCGCCGTCGGCCAATTTATTTCCATTGGCATCGATAGCGATAACACCTTCTTCTACTTCTGCGACTTCAGCAGGGTTCCACTCATAGGCACACTCTGGGCAGACCAAGAGACTTCCGTCTTCATAGACATATTCGGAATTACATTTTGGGCAATTTGGTAAGTTGTTCATAAGTCCTCCTTAAACTATCAATTATTCTTTGAAATTCATATATTATTGAACAGCAACTATTATACCGTAAAATCCTACTTTTGACAATGTGTCCGAAGTCCAGCAGACAAAAAAAGTCATGCAACTTTTTACAGTTACATGGCTTTTAAAAGATGATTTGTCATGGGCACTTATCAAGCACCTCATGATAAAAGGGGTAGCAACTATATCTTACAAACCAGGAGCTTGTCCAAGTTCTGCTGTAAGCATCCAGACTGTTTTCTCAAGTTCAGCCTTAGCCCCAACAAAGATATCGTTTGTAACATCATCGCCTTCTTCGTCAGTTACATCCAAAGCTTTTTGGAAAAGAGCGATGAGGTAGCGATAAATCGCTAGAACACGTTCCAAGCTTTCTTCAACGTTACGGAATTCTCCTTCTTCTTCTTCGATTTCACTGTGTTGAAGGAACTCTGTCAAAGTTGAGTAAGGTTTACCACCAAGGGTAATCAAACGTTCACTGATTTCGTCAAGATAGCCATCAAGACTGTCCATGTATTCATCCATTTTTGGATGCCAAACGAGGAAGCCACGGCCACGCATATACCAGTGAACTTGGTGAAGGGCGATGTGAGCCACATACAAGTCCGCTACTGCTTGGTTCAATACTTCCTTTGTTTTTGCCAATGCTACTGGCGCTGCTTTAGATAATGTTGTTACGTCTTTTACTGCTTCTTTTTTCAATTCAACCATTTTTCTTACCTCGTAAATATTATTTTTGTAACCAATTTATTGATTACTACCTAAGTATACTACTCCTGGTATACAAAAGCAAGGGAATTAACTCATATTAAAAAAGTTGTAATTGACTGATAATTTAAGAAAAATCTAGCCTTATTTTATTAGCTGACTTGATCGGATTTACTCGAAAATTGACTTTGATAAAGGTCGTAATAGAAGCCTTTTTCTTGGAGCAAGCTTTCATGATTTCCCTGCTCAATAATCTGTCCATCTTTAAGAACGAGAATCTTATCTGCTTCTTGAATGGTCGAAAGACGATGGGCGATGACAAAGCTGGTTCTTCCCTTCATCAACCGTTTCATAGCTTTTTGAATCAAGAGTTCCAAACGGGTGTCAACAGAGGAAGTTGCTTCATCCAGAATGAGAATTTTAGGATTGGCTAGGAGAGCACGCGCGATGGTCAAGAGTTGCTTTTGCCCGAGGGAAATATTGCTGGACTCTTGGTTCATCTCCATATTGTAACCACCAGGAAGAGTTCGAATAAAGTGGTCTACATTTGCTGCTTTGGCAGCTTCTATTATCTCCTCATCACTGGCGTCAAGATTTCCAAAACGTAGGTTTTCTTTGATCGTACCTTCATATAGCCAAGCATCCTGTAAGACCATCCCAAACTGACGGCGGTAGTCTTGTCGTGACAACTGACGAATATCTTGCCCGTCAACCAAGATTGCACCTGCTGTGACATCGTAAAAGCGCATAAGCAGATTGATTAAGGTCGTCTTACCAGCTCCAGTAGGACCAACGATCGCTACCATCTCTCCTGGTTGAACTTCTAGATTAAAGTTTCGAATCAATGGTTTGTTTTCAACATACTGGAAATCAACCTGCTTAAAGGTTACCTGACCCGTTAAAGGTTCAAGAATTTCGAGTTCTTCTCCCTCAACTTCCTCTGTCTCATCCAAGATCTCGAAGATACGATCTAACGAAGACTTGGCACTTTGCATTTGACCCGCAAGTTGTGTGATGTTTTGGATAGGCTGGCTAACCTGCCAGACATACTGAACAAAAGCCTGCATATTCCCTACTGTCAAACGACCTGCAATAACCTGCAAACCACCAAGAACTGCAACGATCAGATAGGTCAAGTCTGATACGACATGAAGGGCTGGCATCATGAGTCCAGAGATAAAGCTAGCTTTAAAGCCTACACGTTGGAGATCGTCCGTAATCTCAGAAAACTCTTTATGCGAAGTTTCCTCACGGCCATAGAGTTTCAAAACATTAAAACCTGTGAGATTTTCCTGCACATAGCCATTCATCCGTCCTAAAATAGCTGCCTGCTCTTTAAAATAAGGCTGAGAACGTTTCAGGATGCTTCTAGCACCAAAATAGGTCACTGGAATGGATAGAATCACCACTATAGCCAGTTGAAAGTTCAAGTATAAAACCATTCCCATCACGAGGACAATCGTCAGAACGGCATTGACAATTTGGAGGAAAGACTGCTGAAGAGCGTTGGACACTGTCTCAACGTCACTGGTAAAGCGCCCCAACAAATCACCGAACTGGTGTTTGTCAAAGAAGGATACTGGGATACGATTGATTTTTTCAGTCATTTCATTTCGCAGATCCTGAGTCATAGACTGGACTGCATTGGTCATGAAATAGTTGGAATAATAAGAACCAAGTTCATACAAGAGACCTCTAAAGAGGTAAATGATTAAAACTGTCCCGATGTAGCCAGTATTGATATGAGCACCTGAAAGGCCATTAGCCATATCTAAGAGATTCTTTGTCAACTCCGTAATGGCTAGCCCCAAGACAAAAGGCTCCAAGACACTCATGACCACACTCAAAATTTTTAGAAAGACTGCAAAGAAAACAGAAAAACGGTAGGCTTTTAAATAGCTCCACAAACGAGCCAAACTAGATTGTGTTTTCATATTTCCTCCTATTCTTCTGTGAGAGATGCATTTTTCAACTGCGACTCAGCAATTTCACGATAGATGTCATTGGTTTCCATCAATTCCTCATGGCGACCGCGACCCACGATTTCTCCCTTATCAAGAACGATGATCTGATCCGCATCCATGATGGTTCCGACACGTTGAGCAACAATTAAAACTGTAGCATTCTGTGTGACTTCCTTGAGACGACGGCGTAAAATAGCATCCGTGCGATAGTCCAAGGCTGAGAAGGAATCGTCAAAAATATAGATATCAGGATTCTTTATAACCGCTCGGGCAATTGATAGACGTTGCTTCTGTCCTCCCGAAAGGTTGCTTCCGCCTTCAGCTAGATGAGTCGCAAAGCCTTCTTCTCGGCTTTCGATAAAATCTTTGGCTTGCGCCACGTCCGCTGCCTGATGTAGGTCATTGTGACTAGCATCTTCCTTCCCATAGCGGATATTTTCAGCGATAGTTCCTGTAAAAAGCAAGGCCTTCTGCGGGATAAATCCAATCTTTTGACGGAGAGACTTGAGGCGATAATCCCTCACATCGACACCATCAACTTTGATTTTCCCAAGGGTGACATCGTAAAAACGAGGAATCAATTGCACAAGAGAGGACTTGCCCGATCCGGTCGATCCGATAAAAGCAATGGTTTCACCCGGTTTAGCGCTGAAAGAAATGTTATGCAAAACAGGATTTTCCGTCTCACCAGGATAGGTAAAAGTGACATTTTCAAATTCCAAATAGCCGTGGGTTGCTGTCTCTCTGACGCCTCCTTCATTGGGATCAATAGAAATCGGCATATCCATGACTTCTTTCAAACGTTCACTCGAAACGGCTGTACGAGGGTACATGGTGAAGAGATTGGATAGGAAAAGGAAGGACAAGAGAGCGTGGAAACTATATTCGATAAAGGCTACCAGGTCCCCAATTTGCAGAGAACCTTGTTTGATAGGGGCCAGAGCGAACCAGACAATAGCTACAATCATGGCAATGATAATCTGAACAAACAAGGGTTCTGTCAGACCAGTTAGTTTAAACAGACGATTGGAATTAGCTGCATAGACTGCATTTTGTCCTGCAAAGCGTTCCTCTTGAAACTCCTCACGGGCAAAGGCACGAATGACACGAAGCCCCATCAGATTTTCACGAGCGTATTGATTGATTTTGTCCAAAGTTTTCTGCTGTTTCTCTGATAAAGGACGAGTTTTAACAGCAACATAAATGACCACCACAGCCAAGAAAGGTACTGCAAAAGCCACTATCCAAGCTAATGACGGGCTGGTCAAAAAGATCATTAAAATACTAGACAGCATCATCATGGGAGTGATGACACCCAGTTTTAAGGTCTGTTCTGCAAACTGCATGAGAACAAAGGCATCACTGGTAATACGAGTAACCAGTGAAGACACTCCTATCTTTTCATATTCATGATGAGAATACTCTTGTAATTTGGCATAGAGATCATCCCTCATATCCTTGACCATATTGGTCGTTAGCTTACTAGCAGCATAGGCTAAGACTATACGCCCCAAGGTTCCACATAGGATAATCACCAGCATAATTGCAGCCCAAACATACAATTGCTGTTCATTCCCTTTATTCACACCTTCATCAATCATCCGAGCCAGAACGGTTGGCAGTCCAAGATTGACGATAACAAAGAAAACCGCTCCAAGGAAATCCAAGAATAACCACTTGGGATATTTTTTCAAATAAGACCAAATATAGAGCATAACTCCCCCTTTCATAACCTTTTGATACAGAAAAGAGCGCACATCTGCACGCCTTTCCTTCCCTAAGGAACTTTCCTAGTCGGAAAAATTCCTCTTTCACAAGAATACTCCAAGTAAAAACAAGACAGGCAGTCAAAGTCACCTGGTACCTTTGACTGTCTGTCTGGAATAAGTTAGATTATTTTACAAAATCAAGCAATGCCAAGAAGCTTTCAGCTTCAAGTGACGCACCACCAACAAGGGCACCGTCAACGTCTGGGCAAGCCATGTATGAAGCAACGTTTTCAGGTTTAACAGAACCACCGTATTGAACACGAACTTTGTCCGCAACTTCTTGACCAAAGTCAGCCGCTACAACGTCACGAACTACTTTACACATTTTTTGTGCGTCGTCTTGTGAAGCTGATTTACCAGTACCGATTGCCCAGATTGGCTCATAAGCGATAACTGATGCAGCAACTTGTTCAGCTGTCAATCCAGCCAATGCAGCAGATACTTGTGCACCTACGAATTCAGCAGCTTTACCAGCTTCGTAAGTTTCAAGTGACTCACCACAACAGATGATTGGAAGCATACCGTTTGCAAAGATCGCTTTTGCTTTTTTGTTGATATCTTCGTCAGTTTCATGGAAGTAGTCACGGCGTTCTGAGTGACCGATAACAACGTAGTCAGTACCGATTTCTTTCAAAACTTGTGGGCTAGTTTCACCAGTGAACGCACCTGCATTTTCAAAGTAGCAGTTTTGAGCAGCAACTTTAAGGTTTGAACCTTTAGCAGCAGCAAGAACAGCTGTCAAATCAACTGCAGGAGCTGCGATACCTGCTTCAACAAGGTCTGATGAAGGAAGTTTTGATGCAACGGCTTCAACGAATGCTTTTGCTTCTTCTGGATTTTTGTTCATTTTCCAGTTACCAGCGATAAATGGTTTACGTGACATTTCACATACCTCTTTTTTCATTTTATTCACTATTATTCTATCATATTTATAAGGAGCTTGCAAACCTTACTCTAATTTTCAAAATTTTTCAAGCGACTAATCTTGCCACAAATTCATAGCATCGAGGAAATCAGCCGAAGCCTGAACTTGTTTGGGATTGTTGGCTTCTCGCTCTGCTCGTTTGGCCTCTACCTGAGCCACAGACTGAATACCTTCATGGCGCCAGTTTCGAAGGATGGCCTGAATATATTTCCAGTTTGGCTTGCCATTTAGAACAGCCTCTCGGAGAGCTTCTTTGATCAAATCCGCCTTGATCCCATCTTCTTTGACAGTCTTGGAAAGATCTTCGATTTCAAATGGCGTTAACAAGCGTCCTAATTCCTGCTGAAAAGTCTCAACCAGATCCTTCAATTGATTTTGCGGGTTTGGGGCAGTTGTAGCTGGAGTCTGACTGTCCAACAAGTTATCCAAGCGTTCAAAGGCCAAACTAGCATCAAAAATAAGCTCAATTTCCCCATTTAGTTCAATGGTACGATATTGTAGCAAACCATTTTCAGTCAAGTTTGAAATGGATTGGTTGACATCTGCAAGTTCTTTTCCAATAGTTTCTGCAATTTGGCTTGGCGACAGCTCATCCAAAGCAGATGTATTTTGTAGATAAAAAAATTGCCAGACGAGAAAATCATCACTAGAAGGAAAGAGTTCCTTAAAATGCAAGAGCAGGGCACTTGGCAAAACCAAGTTCCCTGATTTGAAAGCGTCAAAATATGTCATAATTCCTCTTATAAATATCCAAATGCAGCCGCATCATCCTCTACCTTTCTCCAGTCAAAAGGGGTTTCTTGATAAACTGCATAGTTAACCCAGTTACTGAAAAAGAGAGCAGCTGAAGAAGACCAACAGAGACACGGTGTCTCATTCACATCATCATTTTTGAAGTAATTTTCTGGAATGTGAGGATTAAGTCCTGCCTCACAATCACGAAAATACTCTTTTGCTAGAGTATCACGGTCATATTCTAAATGACCAAAACTATAAATTTCACGAAGATCCCGACTGGCTAAAATAGAAACACCGACTTGTTCTCCCTCAGAGAGGATTTCCAGATTGGTTTTTCCTAAAATTTCCTCCTTATAGATCTCAGTATGACGAGAATGAGGAGCTACATAGCGATCATCAAAACCACGAAAGAGAAGATGGCCCTCTTTCAAGGTATCCTGCGGGTAAATGCCTGATAATTTCTGAGCCATCTGGTGTTTTTCAACTCCATAGCGCGCATAAAGACCTGCTTGGGCACCCCAACAGATATGCAGGGTAGAAAAAACATGTGTCTTGGACCATTCGATGACCTGCTTAAACTCCTCCCAGTAGTCCACCTCCTCAAAAGGCAAATGCTCGACTGGTGCTCCTGTGATAATCATTCCATCAAAAAAGTCATCCTTGACCTCTGGAAAGGTCTTATAGAAGGTTTCCATATGTTCGGCACGGGTTGTCTTGGAACGGTGTGTTTCCATATATAAGAAATCAATATCTAATTGCAAAGGGGTATTAGCCAAATGCCGTAAAAGTTGCGTTTCTGTTACCATCTTTTGAGGCATGAGATTTAAAATCAAAATCTTCAAGGGGCGAATATCCTGATGAGCGGCCCGTTGGTCGTCCATAACAAAGATATTTTCTGTCCTTAAAATCTCCACAGCTGGTAATTTTTTATCAATTCGAATCGGCATAATACCCTCCTAACAGTTCTCTATTTCGGGAATGATGTTGTCTGTTTGAAAGTAAAAACCTCCAAATACTTCTTCCCTTTATTATACTGTATGAAGATATAGTTTTCAATTATAGTTTTTCTCTAACTAGCTATAGTTAATTTATATAGCAGATGAAGAGAAAACAGCCCCAAGGACTGTTTTTCATTAATAATGCATAAGTACCTTGTAATCGTAATCTCCGATTTTTTCACGGCCTTTAAGCTCATCCAACTCAATCAAGAAAGCACAACCGGCTACAACTCCACCGAGTCTTTCGATCATTTCGATGGTCGCTTTAACTGTTCCACCTGTCGCCAAGAGGTCATCTACGATGAGAACACGTTGACCTGGTTTGATCGCATCAGCATGCATGGTCAAGGTATCAATACCGTACTCTTTTTCATAGTCAGCAGAAATCACTTCACGTGGCAATTTCCCTGGTTTACGAACGGGAGCAAATCCAATCCCCAACTCAAAGGCAACGGGACAGCCGACAATAAATCCACGAGCTTCTGGTCCCACAATCATGTCGATCTTCTTGTCTGTTGCATACTGAACGATTTCACGAACAGCATAACTATAAGCATTACCATCTGCCATCAATGGGCTGATATCACGGAAGGTGATGCCTTCCTTGGGATAATTTTCAATCGTTGCGATATAATCTTTTAAATTCATCTTTTTCTTTCTTTCAAAGTTTTTTACTCTCTATTATACCATATTTTTTGTGAAAGAAGAAATAGAAGATTTTTATTTGCTAATCCATGATTTCGTTCTGACTATTTGAGATTCAAGCTTTAATCCAACCATTGAATATAGGCTGTTTTATCTTCACTATTATAACCAGCTCCTTTATAAAAATTCTGAGTACTTGCATTTTTAGAACCTGTCAGAAGCATCATCTTATAACAATTTTCCTCTTTAGCTATCTGTTTAGCGTATTCAAGACAAGCGCTTGCATACCCTTTCCCTCTATCTTCTTCTCGGGTCACCACATTTTCTATCAAAGCATAGGGTCTCACACCTCTTGTCAAATTGGGAATAATGACACAAATACAGGAGGAGACTATTCTTCCTTCCACCTCTTTCACGATAACATGATGGCGCTGGTCGGAAATCATCTCACTCCATACTTGTTGCAAATGAAGACTATCTTCTGGGATTTCTTTCTCATGTAAGGACAGGTAGAGATTTAATAATTCAAATAAATCCTCCTGTACAGCTTCTCTCAACACTTTTATTTCCTCCAATCCTTTGTTGATAGATTTGAATAAAAAAACTCTGACCGAAGCCAGAGATTCTAGTTAATTAAAGTGAGTTCACGTCAACCTTGATACCAACACCTTGAGTAGTTGTGATTGTCAAGTTTGTTACGTAAGTTCCTTTAGCTGTAGCTGGTTTTGCTTTTTGGATTGTTTCGTTGAAAGCTTTAAAGTTTTCAACCAATTTTTCAGCTTCAAATGATACTTTACCGATAATTGCTTGAACGTTACCTGCACGGTCAGCACGGTAAGTGATTTTACCACCTTTAGACTCTTCAACTGCTTTAGCAACATCCATTGTTACTGTACCAGTTTTAGGGTTTGGCATCAAGTTACGTGGTCCAAGGACACGTCCAAGACGTCCAACAAGAGCCATCATGTCAGGTGTAGCGATAACTACGTCGAAGTCCAACCAACCGTCGTTGATTTTCGCAACAAGGTCGTCTTCACCAACGAAGTCTGCACCAGCAGCTTTTGCTTCTTCAGCTTTTGCACCACGTGCAAATACAAGAACGCGAGCTGTTTTACCAGTACCATTTGGCAATACCATTGCGCCACGGATTTGTTGGTCAGCTTTTTTAACATCGATGTTCAAGTTGTAAGCAACTTCTACAGTTGCGTCAAATTTTGCAAAGTTAGTTTCTTTTGCAAGTGCTACAGCTTCTTCTACACTGTATGCTTTTGTGCTGTCGATTTTCTCAAGAGCAGCACGAAGTTGTTTGCTTTTTTTAGCCATTTTCTATTCTCCTTGTAAGTGGTTCAATCGATTTTCATCTCCCACGTCACTTCTCGAAATGATGAAGTCTTGCGGGTATTCAGTCTATTAATTTTCTTTTCCTACTTCGTTAAGTTCCTTTGCTGTACTCAAGTACAAGCTTCAGTCACTTGCCTAGTATGAAAAGCAACTAATAAACCGCTGTGAGATTTTCTACTATGTTATTGATTAGTCAACAACAGTGAATCCCATAGAACGAGCAGTACCTTCGATCATACGCATTGCAGACTCAATGTTTGCTGCGTTCAAATCTGGCATCTTAGTTTCTGCAATTTCTTGTACTTGTGCACGAGTAACTGTAGCAACTTTAGTTTTGTTAGGTGTACCTGATCCTTTTTCAACACCTGCAGCTTTTTTCAAAAGAACAGCAGCTGGTGGTGTTTTTGTAACGAAAGTAAATGATTTGTCTTCGTATACTGAGATAACAACTGGAATGATCATACCAGCTTGGTCAGCTGTACGAGCGTTGAACTCTTTTGTGAATCCCATGATGTTGATACCAGCTTGACCAAGAGCAGGTCCAACCGGTGGAGCTGGTGTAGCTTTACCAGCAGGGATTTGCAATTTTACAAGTTTTTCGACTTTTTTAGCCATTTTTAAATCCTCCTTTGTGGTTTTGGCGGTAATTAAAGATTTTTACCTCCCACAAGTATGCTTTACACATACCTTTCAATTATACACTATTTATCTAAAAATGCAAGAGAAAACTTTCATTTTTAATCGACATAATCTCCGCCCTCAAAGCCATAGTATTCTTCCAAACTGAGGCCACTTGCAGCAATTTCTTTGGCTTCTTTTCCAACGTAGCGAAGATGCCATTCTTCTGCCATGTAGCCAGTCTCTTTTTCCTTGCCTTTGAGATAGCGAACGACAAAGCCATAGTCAGCCGCATGATCCAAGAGCCACTGGGCTGCCTTTTCTTCAGTAACTAAATCACCATCTGTCCCGATAAGGTCAAAAGCAAGACCCGTTTGGTGTTCACTATAACCTGGGCGAGCTGAGTAGCGATCTGCTGCCTCCCTACCGTCTTGATTCACATAGTCTTGATAAAGCTTGGTTTGAGTTTCATAACTTCTAAAACCACTGTAATGATCGCTGATTGGGTAGCCAGCTGCTTGCATTGCTGCGATGAGTTTGAGCAACTCTGCTTTAGCTGTTGGATTTTCTCCTGGATTATAGTCTTTTGACAAAGGAAAGTGCTTATTAGCTATGACGATTTCATCGTATTTCCCTTGAATACTATAGTAGTCTCCCTTATTGACAACTTCTGCCTTCTTCTGACTAGAAGCTTGGGATTTGCTCCCTACAGTTCCTTCAGGTTGACTAGTTTGTTCTGTTTTTTGAGTATTTTCTTCATTTTTAGGTTTTTCTTGAGAACATGCTGCTAGGGTTAATGCTAGTAAACCAGATAAAATGACATATCTTTTTTTCATTTTTTTCTTCCTCTCTTAAACCGCGTGCTTCTCTAATTCATCAGATAAGGTTTTAATCATCTCTTCCAGTTCAGGGGATTGCACTTGGCATTCTTCTGCCGCCATTTCTTCCCAGGGCACCCACCAGACTGGACCACGACCATTGAGTCCGTGACCCTTCATATCACCTGACCGTCTTGGAAAGAGGTGCCAGTGAGCATGGGCATCTCCATTTCCTAGAAGTTCAATGTTCATCTTTTCAGCTTTAAACGTTTTGGCGACAGCTTCTTGGACCAAACTCATTTCCTCTAGAAAACGAAGTTTTACAGAAGTCTCCATATGATGGAGTTCCGTGACATGCTCTTTTGCTAAAAACAAGGTATAGCCCTTAAAGTACTGGTGGTCTCCAATAACAACATAGCCTGTTTCTAGTTCTTTTACAAAGTAGGGATTTTCCCCAGCTTTGATTAGTTCAATTCTTTGACAAATCAAGCACATATTAGTCTACCAATGCACTCTTGAGATAGGCATCGACCATACGCTCAGTCGCCACGACCGAATCAATATGTGTTCGTTCGTAAGAGTGACTGGATTCAATACCAGCTCCAAGGAGGGCATGCTTAACCTCGGCTCCTGCTGACATAGCTGCGGAAGCATCCGAACCGTAAAATGGATAAATATCGAGCTTAAATGGAATATCTTGCTCTTTCGCCAAAGCTACTAAGTGTTGACGGAAGTCATAGTGATAGGGACCTGAAGCGTCCTTGACACAGATAGACACTGTGTACTCATCCGTCTGCTGATCATCGCCCATAGCCCCCATATCGACAGCTAGATATTCCACTACCTGACTTGGAATATTGGAGTTTGCACCGTGACCCACCTCTTCAAAGACTGAAAAAGCAAAGTGTGTCGTCATTGGCAAATCAATTCCTTCTTCTTTATAAACTCGAAGAAGATTGAGCAAAATGGCTGCGCTGACCTTGTCATCCAAGTGGCGAGACTTGATAAAACCTGTTTCCGTCACAACTGTCCGTGGATCAAAGCTGATAAAATCACCGACCTCAATCCCAAGAGCACGAGTTTCTTTTTCATTGCTTACTTTTGCATCCAAACGCACTTCCATATTGTCCTGCGTGCGTTCAGCAGTTCCTGCATCTTTGTAGACATGGCAGGAAGTCTGGTGGATGAGGATGGTTCCAGATACCTTTTTACCTGTGCTAGCCACATGAACGGTACAGTTTTCTCCCTCAATCATGTTCCAAGGAAAACCACCGATACGATCCAATTTGAGACGGCCATCTGGTTTGACAGCACGAACAATAGCACCCAGCGTATCCACATGGGCAGTCACATAGCGGTGTTGCTCATCATTTTGACCTTTAATGGTCACATTGACACCGCCCTTGGCTGTACGAACCGGCTGGTAACCCAGCTCTTCTAAAGTACGGACTAGGTAGTCTGAAATCTCACGAGTAAAGCCCGTTGGAGATGCAATAGCGGCTAATTCTTTGATATAGTTTACAGTTTGATTCATTTCTTCACCTCTTTTGCTACCTATTATAGCACATTTCAGTAGAGAGGAAAAAAGAAAAAACACTCCTGTAGAGTTGACTTACAAAAGTGATTTCTATTTTTTATTCCATTTCAAAAACATCGCTTTCTTGCTTGTTTGGTAAAACCAAGGAAAGCAAAATTCCAATAATAGCTGGCACCAACCATGGTAGAGAGGCAGCTGCAAAAGGTAGAGTATTCACAAGGTTTGCTAGAAACTCAATCTTAAAGGAGCTTCCAAGAACACTTGCAAGAGCGATTGCTGTGACAAGTCCAATAGTTAACTGCATACCTGGTTTTGATAAGGCGACAAACTTATTAACAATCACAATCATCACAATGGCGATGGTGATTGGGTACAAGATTACCAGTACTGGCACTGAATACTTAATGATTGCATCAAGACCAAGGTTTGCAATAGCAAATCCAATCAAGGTAAAGGCAGTTGCATAGACCTTGTAGCTGATTTGTGGGAAACGTCCATTAAAGAACTCAGCTGTAGACACAATCAAGCCAACTGTCGTTGTGAAGCAGGTTACAGTTACCATAACAGCAAGGAAGAGTTGAGCTGTTGAACCAAAGATTTCCTGAGTTGCTTGTGACAAGATATAAACACCTGGTGTTCCACCCTTCATTGCTTCTGCTGGTACCGGGAAGTGATTTCCAAGGAATCCTAAACCGATGTAAAGAGCGCTAAAGGCAAGAGCTACAACGATACCAACCACCCAAATAGTTGAGATGTATTCTTTCTTACTGGAGAATCCAAGTTGTTTCAAGGTTTGAACAGCAATCACACTAAAGGCGACTGAAGCAAGAGCATCCAATGTATTATACCCTTCTAGGAAACCTGTCCCAAAAGCAGAGGATTGATAGACTTCTGAAGCTACTTGAGGATTTGTTCCACCATATTTAAAGGCACCTAGTACAACTAAGATAACGATCAACAAAGCAAAGACTGGCGTCAAGATGCGTCCGATTCGATCCAAAATCTTTGATGGATTGAGTGAAATAAGATAGGCTGCGGCAAAGTAAAGCACGGTAAAGATAATCAATCCTAGGCCTTTATTTGCTTCAGACAAGAGAGGGCTGATACCGACCTCATAAGCTGTTGTTGCTGTACGTGGAATGGCAAAGAATGGGCCAATCGATAGATAGAGGACTGCAAGATAAAGAGTCGCAAACCAAGGTGAGATTTTCTTAGAAATCTCATAAATGTACCCTTTAGGATTGAGCGTTCCGATGATGAGCGTTAGGACAGCAATCCCGACACCCGAAAATACAAAACCTGCGATGGCAGGAAGAAACTGTTCTCCAGATAGGGCACCTAGAGAAGGCGGAAAAATCAAGTTCCCCGCACCAAAAAATATTCCAAACAGGAGCAAGCCTGTTAGGGCACCTTTTTTAGCCATAAAAATCTCCTTCATATTTCTAAAATACTGACCTAGTATACCATGATTAAGACTCTGAAAAAAGTATCCAAAATTAATCATTGAATGTTTTCAATATTTTTAAAAATAAGAATTGTCTAAAAACAAATTTCTCCTACCTAGTCCACACCAAGTAAGAGAAATGCAAAATTTTAAAGATTTTCAAAGGCCGTCATGCCACCTTGAACATTGATGACCTTATATCCATGCTCCTCCAAGAACTGGCAAGCACGAGCTGATCTCATCCCTGATTTACAAATGACATAATGCAACTGCTCATTGTCCAACTCCTCTACTTCTCTCACATCTACTAGAGAAAGGGATTCTTTCTGGTAAAGTTGGTAAAATTTGTCAAAAACAATTTCTTTCATCATTTCTTCTTTTTGATGCCTTTAACGCAAAGTTAAAAACTTATAGGTAAATCCAATCGACTCTAAAAATCGGAACAAGTCTTTGCTTTTGATAAAGATGGTCTTTTCATTAGTATTGGGATGGAAAGTCATGATATCCTCCGATACAATGTCCTTATCAAAATAAACTAGAATGTCTTTTTCTTCATTATTTAACAAACCAAAAGGTGATACCGTTCCTGCTGGTAGGGTCATTTTCTCAGCCAAGGAGTCCAATGAGGCCATTCGAATCCGATCGGCTCCCACTTGAACTTTAAAGTCATCCATATCCAATCGTTTCTTGTCATCCATTATAAGCAGATAGTACTGAGTTTTCTTCCTATTGGTCAAAAACATGGACTTAGTCCGGACTCCTTCCATTCCTTCAATATAGCTATCTGCCTGCTCTGTCGTAAATACAGGTGGGTGCTCCACCACATCAAAGGTGATTCCCAACTCTTGCAACTTATTAGCTACTTGTTGATAAGCATCCATAGTTTTTCTCCGTTATTGATGAATAATCTTTTGTACCAACGCTTTCAAATCTGGCACCACTTCTGACTTAAACCAAGGATTCTTAGCCATCCAGATTTGATTACGAGGAGAAGGGTGAACTAGAGGAAAATATTCTGGCAAATAGTCTTTGTAGTGTTTTACCCGCTCTGTTACCTTGCCACTAATTTTCTCATGTAAATAGTAGGCTTGGGCATACTGGCCAATCAAAAGGGTCAATTCAATATTTGGACATTCCTTGAGGAGTTGTGGGTGCCATTTTTCGGCAAAGCCTTTACGGGGTGGAAGGTCGCCTGATTTTCCATGTCCTGGAAAATAGAAATCCATGGGCAGAACTGCGAAATAACCTGAATTGTAAAAAATGTCTTCATCCACGCCGAGCCAGTCCCGCAAGCGGTCACCACTTTTATCTTTCCAATAAAGACCTGCCTCCTGAGTCTTTAGACCAGGCGCTTGACCGACGATATTGATACGTGCTGTCTTTGGCGCTGCAAAGAGAGGCTCTATCCCCTGCTCTGTATAGCTTTTATTTTGCGAATCTGCCATAATGGCTTGTTTGATCTTTTCGATTTGAGACATCTAGTTTCCCTCCAAAAAGAAGTCCAAGCATAAAATCTCAGACTTCTATCGTTTTATTTGATTAATTCATAGATAGCTTCTGCATAGATTGCTGCTGCTCGGAAGAGATCGTCCAAGGCGATAAATTCATTGGCTTGGTGCATGGTATCGATAGAGTCTGGGAACATGGCACCGTAGGCTACACCACGCTCCAGCAAACGACCAAAGGTACCACCACCGATGACCTGCTCATGACCTTGAAGTCCAGTTTGTTTTTCATAGACATTCAACAAGGTTTGGACAAGCGGATCTTCCATTGGCACATAGTGAGGGGTGTGACCGTGTTCAGAAAGGCTAACAGAAGCAACTGGTAAGTTTTCAAGGATTGACTTGATGTGCTCTGGACTTGTTCCTTTTGGATAACGGAAGTTAAGGGCAATGGTATTGTCTGCACTTGCTTCGTCAAAGCGGAAGACACCCGCATTCATAGAAAGGGCACCCATCTTTTCATCCACATGAGCCACCTTGAGATTTTCACCTTCATGATCGTTCAAAAGAATCTTACCAGCGATGTCGAGGTAGTCTTTGGCTGGACCAGCAAAGTCAAACTGGCTGAGGAAGAGGGCTAGGTAAGTCGCACCATTGACACCTGAAGCAGGCATAGCACCGTGGGCTGATTTACCAATGATCGTCACCTTGTACTGACCGTTTTCTTCTTGAATTTCTCCTCTGAGTTTGTGCTCAGCAACAAAGGAATCTAGTTTAGCTTGCAAGTCAGTCAGCTCGCCTGAAACGACTGCTGTTGCTGATTCAGGTACCATGTTTTCACGCAATCCACCTGTGCAGCTGTGAAGACGGGCTGCACCTGTATTTTCACCTGCAAAGTGGAGGTATTCTGTGATATTCCCTTTTTCACCATTGATGATTGGGAATTCAGCATCTGGAGAGAAGCCAAAGTCTGGTTTTGCAAGTCCTACATGTTCAAAGTAATAGTCCATGTCTGCCCAGCCTGACTCTTCGTCTGTTCCGACAATGAAACGAACTTTCTTAGAAGTTGGAAGGCCCAATTCTTTGATGATTTTCAAACCATAGTAACAAGCTGTTGTAGGCCCCTTGTCATCTGAAGCTCCACGCGCATAAAGGCGACCATCTTTGATAGTTGGTGTATAAGGGTCTGTGTCCCAACCGCTACCAGCTGGTACCACATCCATATGGGCAAAGATTCCGAGAACTTCTTCTCCTTCACCAAACTCAAAATGTCCTGCATAGTTGTCGACATTGGTAGTTGGATAGCCATCACGGTCTGCGATTTCAAGGAATTTTTCTAAGGCTTTTACTGGGCCAGGTCCAAATGGATGCTGAGCGTCCGCCTTGCTGTCGTCACGTTCTGAGTTGATTTCCAAAAGGCTAAACAAGTCAGCCAAGAGGTCTTCTTTGCGTTTTTCTACTTCTGCTGTAAAATCAATTGCTGTCATTTTTTCTTCTTTCTATCTTTTCTCAATGATTTCATCTACTGGCAAGCGGTAGCTTGGTTCCAATTTTTCGTCAGTGTAACCTACCGTAATCAAGAGTTCTGGGCGGAAACGGTCTTCGATGTCCAAAACTTCGTTGGCTTTTGATTTATCAAATCCAAGAATAATGTTAGAACCGATTCCCTGGTCTGTCAGAGCGAGAACCAAGTTCATAGCAACCAAACCTGCATTGAGAGCTAGGTAGTCACTGACTTGTTGTTCACTGTAACGTGCAAACTCGGCAGGCAGATTCTTCATAAAATATTGAAGTTGCTCTTCAGAAAAGTTATTAGCACCACCAACTCTGGCAATCTTACGGGCACGTTTGGCAAGATCTGTATCTGTAAACAAGGCAATGGTTACAGGCGCTGATGATACTTGCTCAAAGTTCGAACCATAAGCCAATTTTGCCAGTTCGGCATTTTTCTCACGAACGACCACAAATTTCCAAGGTTGGCTGTTGTGAGCGCTTGGGGCCAAGGTTGCGATTTCGATAGCCGTACGCACATCTTTGGGATCCACCGGCTTATCAGTGAAATGCTTGGTCGCATGACGTTTTTTATTTAATTCAAGAAATTTCATAATCGATTTCCTTTTCTAATTCTACTGCTTCCATTCTACCATATTTTGAAAGAGCTTGCAGGGATTTTTCATAGAGTTAGTACTTCTTTCAAACTCTCTGCTATTAATTTGGAGCTATTTAAGTAGGTATCGCTTTAGATTTGAAGCAATCAAAAAGCAGGTGATCGAACACCTACTTTCTTATATTATTGACCAGATGTGTATGGAGCAATTGCTTTATAAGCCGCTTCCAGCGCTTTCTTCATTGTGTCACGTCCAGTTTTCAACTGTTGAACAAATAGAGTACGAGTTTGTTCTGGCACTACTGTATCATCAGAACCAATACTTGAAAGGCTTTCGTTAAATGACTCTCTTACAGTCTCCATAGACTTAAGCGCTGGTTCAACTTGGGCGTTATATGCTTCTTTTCCACTCTCTGGAATTTTCTCCCCAATTTCAACTGCATGCTTTTTATAATTGTCGACTAATTTGCCAAAGACTTTCTTCACATCTCCAACAGTTTTAGCATTGTCAATTTCTTCATCGGTAATCAAAACAACCTCATTATTTTCTGTCTTTGAACTAGACGTTGTTGATGAAGTCTCTGAAGAAGAAGTTTGTTCTACAGAGCTTGAAGTCTTAGTCGAAGAATCAGACGTTGTTTTCCCTGAACATGCTGCTAAAACAACAACAGATAAAAGAGCCATACTGGCTGTAATAATTTTCTTCATAATGTTCTCCTTTTTATTAAGAATTAAGTTCATTGTATAACAAAATAATTTCAATGTCAAACTTTAGCTAAGCCATCTTTTCTTCCTTATTGTCTGACTCTTTTCTAAGCGATTCGACTACAAACCTCACTTCAAATTAAGGGCGTCCATTTTATTTCTAACTTTGCAGAAAATCAAAATAATCTTTCACATCCTCTACATATCCATGCTTTTCAATTAAACTAGCTAAAAGTTCCAGATTGTGCCCCTGATAGTTGTCTTCTCGTCGTAGCTCTTCATACATTTCGATAAAGGGAAGACCCTTGGACTTGGCCAATTCTAACTCCGCTTCATAGTCATAAGCGACTTTACGAAACAGGATATTTACCAATTCCCCATCTTCAACCTCTATCACGGCATACTGGGCACGGTGATTTTTTAACGCCTCCCAGTTAAAATAGGGCATGCCAATCGTACCTGGATTGATGATTTGTTGCCCTTGACTGCCGTAACGAAGTAACTGCTTATGAACATGACCATAGACTGCCACGTCGGTTTCCTCATCTAGGAGTTGGTCAAATTTATCTGTGTTATTCCCAACAGACAGGTCCCCACCATAGTTTTTTTCAGGTAAATTATGAGAGAGAGAAAAGCGCAGTCCGTCAACTTCTTTCTTTTCCAGCAAAGGCAAGCTTCGTAGCCAGACAATCGTTTCAGGATCCATTCGCTCCATCAAAAACTGGGTTAATCGCATGAGCTGGACTTCCTGTGGGTCTTCTAAGCCATATTGCCCATCTAAAGCCTCAAGGACACAATCATCCCAATTGCCTCGAACACTTGCCGTGATAGGAAGTTCCTTTAACAGAGCTACCAAATCATTTGCACCTGGACCAGGGAGGAAAATGTCTCCCATAAGCCAATATTCACTGGCTCCTTGAGTTTGAGCATCTGCAATCACTGCTTCTAAGGCAGTCACATTTCCATGAATATCTGATAAAATTGCGATTTTATGGTTCATATTATTACTTTCTATTATTCATTTTCAAATGATTGTATTGATAATTCAATCTATTTACTTATAAACTCATCTATCCGCATTGGCACTACTTATATTTTCTTCAATCATTGCTCTGACCTGCTTGCGTTGTTCCTCATTTAGATTCAACTTCTGTAGTTGCTTTTCAATACTAAATTCTGAGGTATTGTATTTCTTATCATACATCTCTAATAATTTATTACGAAGAATAGGCTCGCTAATCAAATGAATTTCTTTTAATAGTTCTTCTTCATTTCCTTCCTGCTCCTCTTCTCCATTTAGTCTACTTATCATAGAATTAATCTTTGCTAAGGCAAAATCACCATAAATATTATCAATCAAATTTTCCTTCATGATTTCTTGGATATTCTTAGCGAAAGTATTTTGCAAAACTTTCCCTTCTGAGTATCCAGTTTCTTGATTTTTTTCAAGTATAATCACATTTCCTGGTTTAATATCAGATAACATATAGGGAGAGTGGGTAGTGAAGATGAATTGGAAGTTCATCCCTCCTATTTTGTTGATTTCATTTATATAATTGACTAAAAAGTTTATTAAGCTTCTAGACCATTCGAGGTGCATACCTGTCTCTATTTCATCAATTAAAATTATGTAGTGATCACGGGAAATATTATTAGATAAAACTCTTTTAATCTCACTAATTAAAAGTAAAAGATTAGTTTCTCCAGTAGACATGGTAATTGCAATCTCAGAAAATAATCTTTTCTTTCTTT
>NZ_RJPH01000015.1:0-36541 GCF_003944205.1 Streptococcus oralis subsp. dentisani | reverse complement strand
AGTTAGCCGTCCCTTTCTGGTAAGATACCGTCACAGTGTGAACTTTCCACTCTCACACTCGTTCTTCTCTTACAACAGAGCTTTACGATCCGAAAACCTTCTTCACTCACGCGGCGTTGCTCGGTCAGACTTCCGTCCATTGCCGAAGATTCCCTACTGCTGCCTCCCGTAGGAGTCTGGGCCGTGTCTCAGTCCCAGTGTGGCCGATCACCCTCTCAGGTCGGCTATGTATCGTCGCCTTGGTGAGCCGTTACCCCACCAACTAGCTAATACAACGCAGGTCCATCTGGTAGTGATGCAATTGCACCTTTTAATTGACTATCATGCAATAGTCAATGTTATGCGGTATTAGCTATCGTTTCCAATAGTTATCCCCCGCTACCAGGCAGGTTACCTACGCGTTACTCACCCGTTCGCAACTCATCCGGAGAAGCAAGCTCCTCCTTCAGCGTTCTACTTGCATGTATTAGGCACGCCGCCAGCGTTCGTCCTGAGCCAGGATCAAACTCTCATTAAAAGTTTGAGTTCTCACTCATTTCTGTCACTGACAGATTTATTGTTTTTTTCATTGTTCAGTACTACAACTTCAGTTGTAGTGCCCTGCACATTGGTTCGTCTTGTTCAGTTTTCAAAGGTCTTTGTCACTCAATCTCTCTCAAGCGACAACTATATTAGTATATCACAGCTGTTGACCTCTGTCAACACTTTTTTGAAACTTTTTTGAAACTTTTTGAAGTTCCGTTTCTTCTCATGATACACCATAGTCCGTACGGGATTCGAACCCGTGTTACCGCCGTGAAAAGGCGGTGTCTTAACCCCTTGACCAACGGACCTTGAGTTTTTCAACTCTTTCTATTATACTTACTTTTCCTACTTTGTCAAGAACTTTTTTACCTATTTCTTTTTATCTAAAATCACTCAATACCACTCTTAACTCTCCTAGAAGTGCCTTGCGGCCTTTGAAACATTCTCCTCCCATGAGACGGTCAAGTTGTTCTTGTTTTTCTTTACTCTGACTTGCTCTGTAATTCCTTAAAAGTTCGTGAAAGAGATAATAATCATCTAGCCTCAGGCCTTTTTCGCCTGGGCGATGACTAATCTCGCTCACCTCTTCATAGGGCTCTTTATCGAAACGCCGCTTGTGACTTTCCTGTTTGCGAATATAGTCTAGGATACGATTCCGGAATTTGGTTTTAAAGTACACATATAATCGGTGACGTTCTCCCTCTAGTAACTCTGGATGGTGACTGACCAGTTCATAGAGGCACATCATCCCCTCTTGGTCCCAGTCCTCTTTCTCCCACAGATGGAGATGATAATCCTTGCGACACTTATGGACAATACCCTTGCTTTCTTCGTATAATTCTTTCAAATTCATAGGCCTCTCCTTTCTGCCTTTAGTTTAACAAAATGCGCGAGCCCCTGAGTCTACTTTCTCTATTCTGTACTTCTCGCTACCTCAACTGCATACAAAAAGAGAGGCCCTGCCTCTCTGGGTTATAATTCTGCAATTTGGTTGAGATTCACTTCTGCAATCGTGTCATTACCAAACATAGAGATAATCATCTTCACTTTGTTGTTATCAATTTCAGTAATTTTACCTGTATAGTCTGCAAAAGCGCCATCAATGATGCGGACTGTCTGGCCGACTTCAACGTCAATATCAAACTCTTGAACGGTTTGTCCCATAGAAACCAGAATATCACGGATTTCCTGTTCCAATAGCGGAGTTGGTTTTGATCTGTTACCGTGTGAGCCGACGAATCCTGTTACGTTAGGTGTGTTTCGAACAACGAACCACGCTTCATCGGTCATGACCATTTCTACAAGGACATAACCTGGAAAGCGATTCTCTTCGACTTCCTTTTTCTTTCCATTTTTCTCAACTTGCACGGTTTGTGTTGGAATCTCAACACGTAGAATATTATCCAACATGTTATATGTTTTCGCACGTTGCAATAGATTTTCTTTTACCTTATTTTCATAGCCAGAATAAGTTTGTAGAACAAACCATCCCTTGTCAAAACTATCCATGATATTTCCTTTCATACATATGATAGAAGAAAGTTAGCAGAACTTCTCCACTTTTCTTCTAAAAAATGTTAATAAATCGAATCAGACCTGATACAATCAACTGGTCAAAAATGTAAATGATGACCACAAAGAAGGCTGTGTATTCCATAATAGAGCGAAAATCTCTCCAGCTTTCTTTGCGAGTCGGCCATGTTGTTTCTTTAAGAAGTTTAAAAATATCCTTAATAAAGCCCATCGTTCTCTCCTATCTCGTTTCTCTATGTGTCGTATATTTTCCACAATGTTTACAAAATTTATTTACTTCTAGTCGTGTTGGCTTGGGGTTCCCACTAATTTTAATCGAATAATTTCTTGAACCGCAAACTGCACAAGCTAGGCTTGCTTTTTTTAGTGCCATAACGCCTCCATCTTATCTATTATAACAAGAAACCTAGGCTTTGACAAGACTCTTAACGAAAGAGATTGACGAAAGAGTCCCAGATTGTCTGAGCTTTTTCTTTTATCTTTGCATTCGAAATCGCACGTCCCGCTTCGTCTACAAGATTTTGAGCACGACTACGAATATCTCCTAGCGGATCCTCGGACTGGTTTGTCTCATTTTCAATAGCTTGTTTTTTAGTATTTTCTGGCGCAATGCCATTCTGCTTATAGGCATTCTCAACTGTAAAAGTGCTACCTGGAGTGTAAGGCAAAATGGTATTAGCCATACTTCTAAAGACATGGGCTGCTCCATTGGAGGTCGACCCTGCTAGATAATGATTCTCATCTGTTGTTGGGAAGCCGAGCCAGTGGCTGATTATAACATCCGGAGTATAACCAATCACCCACTGGTCACTAGTATATACTGAATTAAAAGCAGCCTCAGTAGTACCTGTCTTTCCAGCCATGACATAATCTGCTGGCGACGAACTAATTCCTGTACCATTTGTAAAAGTACCCAACATCATACTGGTCATTTTATCAGCTACTGACTTATCTAGCACGCGTTTTTGAGAGTTTGCATGACTCTTGATGACTTGCCCACTGGCATTTTCAATACGAGTAATAAAATGGGCTTCAGGCATCAGACCTTCATTAGCAAAGGCTGCATAGGCTTGCGCCATCTGGAGAGGATTCGTCTCCACACCTCCACCAAGAGCAACTCCAAGAACTCGGTCAACTTTTTCCATATTCAGGCCAAATCTCTCCCCAGCGTCAAAAGCTTTGTCAATACCTAATTCATTTACAGTCGCAACAGCTGGTAGGTTGAGTGATTCTGCCAAGGCCTGATACATAGGTACTTCTGGAGATGTCTTAATACCTGCATAGTTGTCTACTTGATAACTGTTGTACTGCATGGTATGGTTGTCCAGTTGCTTGTTCAGAGCCCATCCGGCTTCCACAGCTGGAGTATAAACCACTAAAGGTTTGATAGTTGAACCCGGGCTACGCTTAGACTGAGTAGCATAGTTGAAATTACGGAATCCTGATTTGTCATCACCAGCTACGCGACCGACAACTCCACGCACCCCACCTGTTTTAGGCTCTAGAGCAACACTACCTGATTCAGCATGCGTTCCGTCTTCTGCCGTTGGAAATAGCGAAGTGTTTTCATAAATAACCTGCATGTTTGCTTGATAGTTTTGGTCAAGTTCCGTATAGATTCGATAGCCGTTGTTGACAATCTCTTCTTCTGTTAGATTGTACTTGGATACTGCTTCGTTGACTACTGCGTCAAAATAAGATGGGTAACGATAATCAGAGATCTTTCCCTCATACTTATCTTGCAGTTGAGAAGCCATATCTACTCCAGCCGCTTCGGTCTCTTGATTTTTATCAATATAGCCCGCTGCAACCATATTTTGCAAAACAGTGTCCCTACGGTTGGTCGAAGTCTCAACAGAATTTAATGGATTATACAATTCTGGTCCCTTGAGCATCCCTGCTAGAGTGGCCGCCTGATCAAGCGATAGTTGTGAAGCCGGTACACCGAAATATTTCTTACTTGCATCTTCAACACCCCATACCCCATTTCCAAAGTAGGCGTTATTGAGGTACATAGTAAGGATTTGCTCCTTGCTGTATTTCTTTGTCAACTCTAATGCGAGGAAAAACTCCTTGGCCTTCCGTTCAACGGTTTGGTCCTGAGACAAATAGGCATTTTTTGCCAACTGTTGAGTGATGGTAGAACCGCCTCCAGAACGACCTGCTGTGACAATAGCTAAGAAGAAACGACCATAGTTAATCCCGTCATTTTTATAGAAGGAACGATCCTCTGTCGCAACGACAGCATTCTGCAAGTCTTTGCTGATATCTGTCAACTCAACATAGGTTCCCTTTTGACCTGATAGGGCTCCTGCCTCTTTTTCTTCGCGGTCAAAAATCAGAGTTCGCGTTTTCAGGGCATTTTGCAAGTCATTGACATTGGTAGACTTGGCTATCGCAAATAGGTAGGTTCCTACTAGCAAACCAGCACTTAACCCTAAAATGATGACAATCTTTGTCAGATGATAACGGCGCCAAAATTTCCGAATTGGGCCTACTTGGGACAATTTTTTTCTATCGCTCCGTGAACGACGCATGCTAGTCGAATCAGATCCCGCTGATTCATTCGTTTCTTTTTTAAAGAGAGAAAGAAACTTCTCTAATAATTTATCTAATTTCATGCGTTTATTTTATCATCTTCACCATAGGAACTCAAGAATTTAGCTACTCCCTATCCAAATAGGGCTTTTTTTGTTACAATATCTGTATGCAATTCACATTTACATTACCCGAATCCTTGCCTCAAATGACGGTCAAACATTTTCTAGAGGAGCAACTCCTCATCCCTAGAAAAATCCGCCATTTTTTGAGAATCAAGAAGAACATCTTAATTAACCACAAAGAAGTGCACTGGAACGAGATGGTCAAACCAGGTGACATTTGTCAGTTGACTTTTGACGAGGAAGATTATCCCAAAAAAGAAATCCTTTGGGGCAATCCAGACCTCGTTCAAGAGATTTATCAAGACCAACATCTCATTATCGTCAACAAGCCCGAAGGAATGAAAACTCACGGAAATCAACCAGATGAAATCGCCCTTCTCAATCATGTCAGCGCCTACGTTGGCCAAACCTGTTATGTCGTTCATCGTCTGGATATGGAAACAAGCGGTTTAGTACTTTTCGCCAAAAATCCTTTTATCCTACCCATTCTCAATCGTTTGTTGGAGAAAAAGGAAATCGCTCGTGAGTACTGGGCACTCGTAGAGGGGCAAGTAGGGAGTAAAGAACTTATCTTCCGAGATAAAATCGGTCGCGATCGTCATGATCGCCGAAAACGAGTGGTGGACGCCAAAAGTGGGCAATATGCTGAAACTCAGGTAAGACGATTAAAACAATTTCTTAATAAGACTTCTCTTGTTCGTTGCAAGCTAAAGACAGGCCGAACGCATCAAATCCGTGTTCACCTCTCTCATCATAAACACCCTATCCTAGGCGACCCTCTCTATAACTCTAGATCAAAAGCAGGCCGGCTGATGCTCCATGCCTTCCGACTATCCTTTACCCATCCACTCACCTTAGAAAAATTGAGTTTTACCGCCCTCTCGGATACTTTCGAAACAGAATTAAAACAAAATGGATGACACTATCATCCATTTTTCTATACAAAAAAGCAAGACCAGAAGGCCTTGCTTTTATTGACTCAAGAATTATTTAGCGATTTTTGCAAAGTATTCAAGAGTACGTACAAGTTGTGCAGTGTATGACATTTCGTTATCGTACCATGATACAACTTTAACCAATTGTTTACCGTCAACGTCAAGAACTTTAGTTTGAGTTGCGTCAAACAATGAACCGTAAGACATACCTACGATATCTGAAGATACGATTGGATCTTCTGTGTAACCGTATGATTCGTTAGCTGCTGCTTTCATAGCTGCGTTTACTTCATCAACAGTAACGTTCTTTTCAAGAACTGCTACCAATTCAGTAACTGATCCAGTTGGAGTTGGAACGCGTTGTGCAGATCCGTCAAGTTTACCGTTCAATTCTGGGATTACAAGACCGATAGCTTTAGCAGCACCAGTTGAGTTAGGAACGATGTTTGCAGCACCAGCACGAGCACGGCGAAGGTCACCACCACGGTGTGGTCCGTCAAGGATCATTTGGTCACCAGTGTAAGCGTGGATAGTTGTCATCAATCCTTCTACAACACCGAAGTTGTCTTGAAGAGCTTTAGCCATTGGAGCCAAGCAGTTTGTAGTACATGAAGCACCTGAGATAACTGTTTCAGTACCGTCAAGAACGTCGTGGTTAGTGTTGAACACAACTGTTTTAACATCGTTTCCACCAGGAGCAGTGATAACAACTTTTTTAGCTCCGCCAGCGTGCAAGTGTTTTTCAGCCGCTGCTTTCTTAGCAAAGAAACCAGTTGCTTCAAGAACGATTTCTACACCGTCAGTAGCCCAGTCGATTTGTTCTGGATCACGTTCAGCAGAAACACGGATGAATTTACCGTTAACTTCAAATCCACCTTCTTTAACTTCTACAGTACCGTCGAAACGACCTTGAGTTGTGTCGTATTTCAACAAGTGTGCAAGCATAACTGGATCTGTAAGGTCGTTGATGCGAGTAACTTCAACACCTTCTACGTTTTGGATGCGGCGGAAAGCAAGACGACCGATACGTCCGAAACCGTTAATACCAACTTTAACTACCATTAGTGATTTCCTCCTTATGAAAATCCTGAAAATTTTATTGTGAAAAGAGTAACTTGAATCACTACAAATCACCTTTCAACACTATTATTATATAACTATTTAAGTAGAATTGCAAGTACGGGCGTTGTTTTTCTCTCTTGCTTTTCTACTTTTCAATCCCCTTCATTCACCCAAGCTTTTATTTCTAGGACCTTCTATCCTATCCGCATAATCTTCTCTTCTCATAGTTCAACTCTAACTTCAGAAATAGGACTATGAAAAGAGACAGGATTACTCCTGCCTCTAGGCTGATAAACGATTATTTACGACGTCCTGGACGTTCTGCATAACCATAGTAAGCATCTGCCATGATTTCTTCCATGTCAGCTACCATTGGCAAGCGTGGGTTTGCAGGAGAACATTGGTCTTCATAAGCAAGTAAAGCAATTTCATGCAAGCTATCTTTCCAAGCTTTTTCATCGATTCCTTGGTCTTTGAAGTTCATCTTGATACCTACTGCAACACCCAGTTCATAAACAGCTTTAGCGTATGCTTCAACCGCTTCTTCTGGAGTTGAGTGAGGCAATCCAAGCATTTTCGCGATGTCTTGGAATTTTTCATCAGCTTTCCAGTAGTTGTACTTAGGCCATGTAGTAGTCTTAGATGGACGAGTACCGTTGTAACGGATAACGTATGGAAGCAAGATCGCGTTTGTACGTCCGTGAACAGTATGGTGAACTCCTCCAATCTTGTGGGCCATTGAGTGGCTCATACCAAGGAAGGCATTGGCGAAGGCCATACCAGCCATTGTAGACGCATTATGCATTTTTTCGCGAGCTTCTGGGTCAGCTGTCTTAACAGATTTTTCCAACCATTCAAAGACAAGCTTGATAGTTTGAAGTGCAATACCGTCTGTGTAGTCGTTAGCGAAGTTTGAAGTGTAGGCTTCAGTAGCGTGAGTCAAGACGTCCATACCTGTATCAGCAGCGATGAAGTCTGGAACGGATTCAACCAAAGCAGGGTCAACAATGGCAATAGTTGGTGTCAATGAGTAGTCAGCCAACGGGTATTTGCGGTTGTTTTTCTTATCAGAGATAACGGCAAATGGTGTTACTTCTGAACCTGTACCTGAAGTTGTTGGAATACCGATGTATTTCGCTTTCTTACCAAGTGATGGGAAGCGGAAGGCACGTTTACGGATATCCATGAATTTTTGAACCAAGTCACGGAAGTCGATTTCTGGTTGTTCGTAGAAGAGCCACATTACTTTGGCCGCGTCCATTGGAGAACCACCACCAAGAGCGATGATTGTATCTGGTTCAAATGCTTTCATCACTTCAGCACCACGTTCTACAGTTGTGATGTCTGGATCTGGTTCAACATCTGAGAAGACTTGGATAGTTACACGGTTGCTACGTGCGTTCAATTGATCGATAACACGTTGAACAAAGCCAAGTTTTTCGATAGATTTGTCTGTAACGATCATAACGCGTTCAATATCTTCACAAGTTTGAAGGTATTGGATAGAATTGCGTTCGAAGTAAATTTTTGAAGGAACTTTAAACCATTGCATATTATTTCTACGTTTCCCTACTTTCTTGATGTTTAGAAGGTTAATAGCGCTCACGTTATCACCAACTGAGTTGCGTCCGTATGAACCACATCCAAGTGTCAATGATGGGATGAAGGCATTATATACGTCACCGATACCACCGAAAGTAGATGGAGAGTTCCAGATAATACGCATTGCTTTGATTTCTGTACCAAAGCGTTTAGCAAGAGCTTCGTCTTTTGTATGGATAGCTGCTGAGTGACCAAGTCCGTTAAACTCAACCATTTGGCGAGCTTTTTTAAGACCGTCTTCTGTGTCCTCAGCTTTCAATACAGCGATTACTGGTGACAATTTTTCACGAGTCAATGGTTCTTTTGGTCCTACTTCTGCACATTCTGCAGCCAAGATGTTTGTTTCTTCTGGAACGCTAAATCCTGCTTGTTCTGCAATCCATGCTGCTGGTTTACCAACGATGTTTGCATTTAGTTTGGCGCCAGCACAGTTCTTGCTGTTGGCTTTCACGCCGAAACAGAATTCTTCAAGAAGGGCTTTTTCTTTTTTGTTTACAAAGTAAGTGTGGTATGATTTGAATTCTTCAACAAATTCGTCATACACTTCTTTATCAATGATAACCGCTTGCTCTGATGCACAGACCATACCATTGTCAAATGATTTAGACATTACGATGTCATGAGCAGCTTGACGGAGGTCGGCAGATTTTTCTACATAAGCAGGAACGTTTCCAGCACCTACCCCAAGAGCTGGTTTCCCACATGAGTAAGCCGCCTTAACCATGGCATTACCACCAGTTGCAAGAATAGTTGCAACACCTTCGTGGTTCATAAGCGCTCCAGTTGCTTCCATAGATGGTTCTGTAATCCATTGAACACAGTTTTCAGGTGCTCCAGCCGCAATAGCTGCATCACGAACGATTTGTGCTGCGTGAGCAGAAGATTCTTGAGCTGATGGGTGGAAAGCAAACACGATTGGATTACGTGTTTTCAAAGCAATGAGTGACTTGAAAATAGCTGTTGATGTTGGGTTCGTTGTTGGAGTGACACCACACACTACACCGACAGGTTCTGCAATTTTAGTCAAGCCTGTAACTGGATCATCTTCGATAACTCCAACAGTTTTAACACCACGCATATTATTCACAACGTGCTCACAGGCAAAAAGGTTTTTTGTAGCCTTGTCTTCAAATACACCACGACCAGTTTCTTCAACCGCATGTTGAGCAAGAATTCCGTGCGCATCAAGAGCTGCAACTGAAGCTTTCGCTACGATGTAGTCAACCTGTTCTTGATTCAACTTGCGCATTTCATCAAGCGCAACCAAGGCTTTTTTCACTAACCCGTCGACATGCTTTTCAGCAGCGAGTTGTTTTTCCTCAGGTGTTAACGTTTTTTTATCAGCCATATTGTCCTCCATAGCCTTCAAGGATTTAATCCTTTGTTAATTTTTTCACAATTTTATTATAACTCTTTTTCAAGACTTTGTAAACCGTTTCATAAGCATTTCACAAAGAAATTTTATGAGATTGTGAACTTTTTCTCAATACACCTGCGTAATAGAGTTTTGTATGGATGATTGTGAAATTATGAAAAATATTTTTTTGTTTCACAAAGTTTTTTCTCGTTGATAATCAGACATTGACTCCACCTCTAGAAAGCGCTTTCTTTTTTGCTTTTGAGAATAGCCCCCTAATCTGGAGACTATTGTTTTTGTTGAAAGACGCCTTGTTTAAAGCTGCCTTCATAGACAACTTCCTGCTCGGTAGTCAACTTCCCTTGACCTTCAGCCTGGCCATTTACAAAATCACCTTCATATTTCCAGCCAGATTTGGACTGGAAGGTTCCTTTACCATTGAAGGCTCCATTATTGAAATCACCTGTATATTGGTCTCCATTTTCAAAGGTCAGGGTTCCTTGACCATTCATTTTCCCTCGTACCAAGGTACCATCATAAACAAGCGCACCACCATCAAGTGTCAGGACGCCCTTTTTTGGTGTGTTTAGTAGAAAAACTGACACGGCGCAGATAGCGATTAGAAGGACTGTTACAATCTCTATACGTGGGCGAGTTAGATAAACTCGATATTTTTCGAAGATTTCTTTAAGCTTTTCCATTGTCACTCTCATTTTCTAAACGATCTAGCCAGCTTTGGCATCCACTTGTGATACGCGCATAGGTTTCCTCAAAATCTCCTGTGTACCATGGATCTGGAACGCTTTCAGATGCAAAAGAGTAGATTTTGTGCTGTAGTTCCTGAGGACACATTTGACGCAGATCTGAAACGTTTGAAGCATCCATGCCGATAATGTAATCAAACGACTCAAAGTCTTCTCTGCCAATCTGAAGCGATGTTTTGTCTTTGTCATAGGGAATCTGATACTGCTGGAAAATTCCTTGCGTTCCCCTATGAATCGGATTGCCATGTTCCCACGATGACGTTGCCCGACTCTCAATCTGGTAATCACTCGTCATGGACTTCATCACAAATTCTGCCATGGGGCTACGACAGATATTTCCTAAGCAAACAAATACTATTTTTTTCATCCCTTTCCCTCTCACTTCATAGAAAAACGGGAGTGACAGGTCCCGTTTTATTCTTCGATTGCTCCGCTTTCGTCGATAACTGCTCCTTCTGGTGTCACAGCTTCTTTGAGTGGCAACACTGTCTTGATTGCAGTCAATTCGAAAGTCAAATAAACGCCATCTACATCCAGTACGATTGTTTTCTTCTCAGTATCTACTTCATCAACTGTTCCGTAAAGTCCGCCGATTGTGATCACTTCATAGCCTTTTTGAAGCTTGTTCAAGCTTTCCATCCGCTTTTGGGCTTGTTTCTTTTGAGAACGTTGCATAAAGAACATCAAGGCAAACATACCTACAAGCATGATCACAAATGTTAAATTTGGACTAATATTTTCCATAGTATTTTCTCCTTTGTATTTTACATAGGACTACTATATCAAATTTCAGCTACTTTTACAAGATTGTGCCTTGTTTTTATGGTTATAAAAAATCAGAGTTTTCACTCTGATTTTTGTGATTATTTCAAGTTTTGAACGACTTTGACTAGATTTTCAACTGTAAATCCGTACTCTGCCAATACTTTTGGTGCTGGAGCAGATGCTCCAAAGGTATCAATACCGAGAACGGCACCATCAAGACCAACATACTTATACCAGTTTTGAGTTGCACCCATTTCGACTGCAACACGACGGCGAACTGCATTTGGAAGAATTTCTTCCTTGTAAGCTGCATCTTGTGCGTCAAAGACATCTGTTGATGGCATGCTGACTACACGGACTTTTGCACCTTGGCTAGCCAATTCTTTGGCAGCTGCGACAGCCAAATTCACCTCTGAACCTGTCGCAATCAAGATCGTATCAAAGTCTGCTGCATTTTCATAGACAACATAGGCACCTTTTGCCACTTTGTCAAAGTCTGTCCCTTCTTCAACAGTCAAGTTTTGACGTGTCAAGACAAGGGCAGTTGGTGTTTTCTCACTTGTCACTGCAAGGTACCAAGCTGCTTGAGTTTCACGCGCATCTGCTGGGCGGAAAACATTTAGATTTGGCATCGCACGAAGACCTGCTAAGTGTTCAACTGGTTCGTGAGTTGGACCATCTTCACCAACAGCAATAGAATCGTGGGTAAAGACATAAGTCACAGGAAGTCCTTGCAAGGCTGACAAACGGACAGCTGCTTTTACATAGTCAGAGAAGACAAAGAAAGTACCACCGTATACACGAAGTCCACCGTGAAGGGCCATCCCGTTCAAGATCGTTCCCATTGCAAATTCACGAACACCAAACTGAATGTTACGGTTCAAGCGATTAGCATCGTCTTGAAGTCCGTCAGTCTTGATATAAGTCATGTTTGAGTGAGCAAGGTCAGCGGATCCACCTAAGAAAGTTGGCAACTTAGCTGCCACAACGTTCAAAGCATCCTGACTCGAGTTACGAGTTGCTTGAGAAAATCCATTTTCTAAGGCTGGGAAGTCTGCTGGAGTCACCTCAACTGGATCACGGCCGTCGATAATGGCTTCTACTTCTGCAGCCAGTTCGGGATAAGCTTCTTTATAATCAGCAACTAGTTTTGTCCAAGCTTGATAAGCTGATGCACCACGGTCTGCAACATTTTCTTTGAAATCAGCATAAACTTCAGCTGGAATTTCAAATGGTTCATAGTCCCAACCAAGAGCTTGACGAGTTGCTGCAGTTTCATCTGCTCCAAGAGGAGCACCGTGTACGGCATTAGTTCCTTGTTTGTTTGGAGAACCATATCCAATTACAGTCTTCACTTCAATCAAAGATGGTTTTCCTGAAGCTTTAGCTGTTTCGATAGCAGCATGGATAGCTTCCAAGTCTGTTCCATCTTCAACCAAGGCTGTATGCCAACCGTAGGCATTGTAACGGTCACGAACACTTTCTGTAAAGGAATCCTTTGTCTCACCATCCAAGTTGATGTCATTTGAATCATAAAGAACAACCAACTTATCTAGTTTTTGCAAGCCTGCGTATGAAGCCGCTTCGCTTGAGACACCTTCCATCAAGTCTCCGTCTCCACAGATCACATAAGTATAGTGGTCAAAAATATTGAAGCCTTCGCGGTTATACTTGGCTGCAAGGAAACGTTCTGCTTGGGCAAAACCAGTAGCAGTAGAAATCCCTTGTCCTAGAGGACCAGTTGTAGCGTCAACCCCTGCAGTATGGCCAAATTCTGGGTGACCTGGTGTTTTTGAACCCCATTGGCGGAAGTTCTTGACTTCATCCATGCTAACATCTTCAAAACCAGAAAGGTGAAGAAGGGCGTAAAGAAGCATAGAGCCGTGTCCTGCTGAAAGAATAAAACGGTCGCGGTTGATCCAGTTTGGTTGGGCTGGATTGATACGAAGTTGTTTTGTAAAGAGGCTATAGGCCATTGGAGCAGCCCCCATAACCACCCCTGGGTGACCTGAGCTTGCTTTGTTGATGGCGTCAATACCTAGAAAACGAATTGCATTAACAGATAGATTTGACATAGAATTTCCTTTCTCTTTGAGGTGATTAATGAATCACACATCCTATTTTTCTATTATATGAAAAAATGCATAGAATAGCAATAAAACAACTTGAGCTCCTCTAGTACATTTGATTTGTCTATCCTCTCGTCACCTCATAGTAAGGAAGTAGGAGAGTATAAGCGTCTTCTAGCTTCTCCAATATTGCTTCTACTGACTGATTTTCAATGAAGGAGACATCTGCCTTGACCAAAACTTTACGAATTTCCTGATTTTGCACTTTCTCTCGTAAGGTACGACGATTTTTTTCTGTGCCCTCTATTCTATAACTTTGACCATCGGTGTAAGCTAAATAATACATTCCTTCAACTACTGGAATCTCTAAAATTTTGGATTGCTTGTCTAAAGTCTGTTCGTCTTTCTTACGTTCGATGAAACTGACTTCCAAAGAAATCCCATAATTAGCAGGTGTTCCATACAAACGAAGAGCCATCATAGGTTCTGTCACTTGTCCGTCTCTCTGTAGATAGGCCCAGAAATGCGGTCGCAAGCGTTGCGCTTGGTTCATCCACTGACTAGTCTGTTGCAGTTGCCATTCTGGATGACTAGCTTGAAAGGTTTTGGCCAATTCTGTAAAAGACTTTCGAGCCTCTTGACCTTTTTGCCGCAAGGTCAACATCTTTTCTCTTTCATCGCCAGCTTTATCTGGATGACGATATTGGATACCTGCATAAGATAGATAGTTCTTGATTGCTTCCATCATCTGTTTCTTCTCCCTTTTCTAACAAAAAATCAGGACAAGCCTGATTTTGTTTATTCCGTATCTACGACAACATAGCGATTTGGCTCGTCACCTTCAGAATAACTCGTCACGCCATCCATGCGTGAAATAATGCGATGGATAATCTTGCGTTCGCTATTTGACATTGGATCAGTTTGTTGGCTACGTCCTTCTTCTAAAACGCGAGTCGCCAATTTTTGTGCATAGGTTTGCAACACTTCTGCACGGTGTTCAACGTAATCATTGACATTGATTGTGATATAAAAAGTTCTTGAATAACGATTGTAGAGGTAGTTTTGCGCCAAAAGCTGAAGTGCTTTCAATACTTTCCCGTGATAGCCGATAATACGACCAGGTTCATTGGTATCAATTTGAAGATTGATAGTGCGACGATTGTAGTCGCTTGAAATCGTCCCTTCAACATCCATATCGTCCACAATGGTTTGAACATAGTTAGCCACTTGAGTTGCTACTTGTTCGATGTCATAACTCGGCTCCACCTTCAAACCTAGATCTTCCAAAGACTGGCTTTCTACCGATTCTGATATAGATACAAATTCTTCACACTCTGCTGGGTCTTCCACTCCAGCATCTCCTGTCTGCAATTCATTTAAAATCGCGATGTGACCTGTTTCTTCTAAGATCGTGCTAGCATGTTTCTCATTTTTCAAGATTTCAGCCTTGATTTCATCAGAAACACCCTGACCTTCCTCTTCTATTTTTTTAATCGCCTCAACAACATGACCAAGATCAACTGTCGCCTCTGTTACTGTCTTAACAGGTTCGTTTTGTTCATTGATCTCTTTCGGAACACCTTTTACAGCTTGTTGATTAGCCTTAATCACAGTCGTCTCACTAATCGCCTCAATATCAACTTGAGCTGGTTTTTTCCCAAATAAGCCTAAAAAACCTTTCTTCTCTTTGGACACGACCTTGATGTGAGTCTTCATTCTCGGAATACCTAACTCTTTCAATCCTTTCTGGATTGCTTCTTCAACAGTTGAACCTGTAAATAATACCATTATCAGATTCCTCCTTATTATTNCGTTTTCTGAGCCTTTTTCTTGGCTTTTCTTTTTCTATTTTCCAAATCTTTTTTAGCTTGTACTTCCGCCTCACGCGCTGCAATAATCTTAAAAGGATTATTTAAGAAGTAGGTTTGCAAAACTTGATAAGCATTGGATACTGCCCAGTACAAGGCTACGCCACTAGGTGAAGAGATGGCAAAGATAAAGATCAGTACAGGCATCCCGTACATCATCCCTGTCATAGCTCCACTTCTTTCAGGTAAAGCCTTATTCGATAACCAACTGCTTAAGAAGGTAAAGACTGCTGCCAAAATCGGAAGGATAAAGCTTGTGTCTACTCCCCCAAGGTTCACCCACAAAAAATGCCCTGTTTTCAAAAAGTCTACTCGAGTCAAGGCTTGGAAGAGAGCCAAGAGAACCGGCATTTGAATCAAAATCGGCCAGAGAGAAGAAGAGTGTTTGACCCCTAATTCTTTATAGACCTTCCGCATCTCCTGATCCAGTTTGGTTCTACTTTCCATATCACGACCTGGATATTGTTCTTGCAGAGCCTTGATGCGTGGTTGAGCCTCTTGCATTTTTCTAGAGGCCACCATCTGAGTCTGAAAGACTGGCAATAGAATCGTACGAATCAGGATCGTAAAGAGGATAATCCCCACTCCGATACTAACGTCAAAGGACAAGAAGCGGATGATTTCAGCAAAAAAATAGACAAATTTACTCCATATATCTGTAGAATCTGCTGCAACATCGCTTGTCCCACAGGCTGTCATGACAAATAAGGACAAGCCCAGCAAACTAGTCAACTGTAGTTTCTTTTTCACTCCTAATTCCTTCCCGGTAAATCTTTGATAATTTTAATACGTGGAGTAGATTTTTCTCCATTTCTGCATAATCCAAGCCTTCAACCCCTTTTCGAGCAATCACGACAAAATCAACGTTATCAGCTAACTGCTCCCTTACACTTAGCAAAATGTGTCGAATCCGTCTTTTAATTTGATTTCTAGTGACTGCATTCCCTAATTTCTTACTGACGGACAGCCCTACTCGAAAATGACTTTTCTGATTTTCCAATTGGTAGACAACAAATTTGCGATTGGCAAAACTTGTTCCATCCGTGAAAATAGCCTTAAAATCTTTCTCTCTTTTTACACGAAAGCTTTTCTTCAAAACTCAACTCCATCTATTAAATTACTACTATTATACCATAAATTTCAAAAAAGCCAATAATGACAAGGTTTTAGACTGTTTTAACAACAAAAAGTTGGGAAATTTTATCTCCCAACTCCTTTTTATTGTATTTTATCTTGTAATTTTTTTCAGATCATCTTACTTTTTCAAGCGTTCAACGTCACGAGCGATAACCAATTCTTCATCAGTTGGGATAACCAAGACACGAACTTTAGCAGCTTCTGTTGAGATATCACCTGTTGCTCCAAAGACATTCTTTTCAGGATCCACATTGCAGCCAAACCAAGAAATGCCTTCAATGACCATCTGACGAATCGTCACAGAGTTTTCTCCAATTCCGGCTGTAAAGATAATGGCATCTGCACCATTCAAAACTGCTAAATACTGACCAATGTATTTTTGGATACGATCAACAAAAATTTCATTTGCCAGCTGCGCTTTCTCATCACCTGCACGCATAGCTTCGTGAATATCACGCATATCACTTGATCTCTCAGAAACACCCAAAAGTCCTGACTCACGATTTAGGATTCGACTGATATCCTCTGGTGTATTAAAGTCATCTGTATGTTGCATTAAATAGGGGATAATTGCCGGATCAATATCACCTGTACGAGTCCCCATCATAATACCACCAAGTGGGGTGAAGCCCATGGATGTATCAACAGACTGACCGCCTTTGACAGCTGTAATAGAAGCACCATTACCAATATGGCAGGTAATCAATTTCAACTCTTCTAGGGGGCGACCTAAAATTTTAGCTGCTTCTCCTGCTACAAACTGATGACTTGTCCCGTGGGCGCCATACTTACGAACTTTATTTTCAGTGTAGTATTTGTTTGGAAGAGGGTAACGATAGGCTTTCTCTGGCATGGTTGTGTGGAATGAAGTATCAAAAACAACAACGCTGGTAATATCTGGAAGCAATTCCTTAAATGCGCGAATTCCTGCTGCGTTGGCTGGGTTGTGAAGAGGAGCTAAAAGTCCCAACTCTTCAACCTTTTCCAAAACATCTCCCTCAACAACTGTTGATTCCTTGAAATATTCACCACCAGCCACGACACGGTGCCCGACACCAGTTATTTCATCATAACCTTTGATAATATCAAAACGAATCAAGTCATCCAATAAAATTTTAACAGCTTGTGTGTGGTCTTCAATATCAAGAATTTGTTGCTCCGAACGACCGTCAAATTTTACTGTTGAAATGGAATCTTTCAATCCAATACGTTCAATCAAGCCTTTAGCCAAAACTTTCTCTTCAGGCATTTGATAAAGTTGCCATTTCAAGCTTGAGCTTCCTGCATTGATTGCAATTGTTTTTGTCATAAGATGATACCTCTTTTTAAGCGTTTTCATCTATTATAACAAAATCTCTTTTATATTTCAGTACCTTTGCTCCAATTTTGAAAATTTTCTTTAAAGGTCAACAAAACTGACGGATCTTGCAAGCTAGTAAGAGGGTAGACAAAGGGTTCTATTTCCTTGTCTCTTTTCTTCTGTAAGACAAAAATACTTTTAGCTTGGCTTGCAGTTGAGAAAATATCCTCTGGCAGAGCGATGATAGCAGCCAGACTCACTTCGTCTTTGAGCCACCCTTTTAATAATTCACTTTGAGGACTGGTCAATAAATCACTCGGAGCTAAAAAAATAGCATAGCCATCTGACTTAAGGTACTTGAGGCCTTGTTCCATCAGCAAATGGTGGGCATAGGTATGCTCTTGACTAGAAGCCACTTGATAGCGAGAAGCGATGGCATCGTCTGGGTAATAGCCTACAGGCAAGTCGCTGATGACCACGTCGCTTTCTTTAAGCATTTGCGGACGAACGGCATCTCCTTGGACAAAACCAGCCTGCAAACCAATCACATCTGCCATACTGGCTGCCAAATCAATCAGCAAGTCATCCACTTCGATTCCCAAGTAATCTACTTTTTTAGAGAGAGAAGTCAAGAAAGTAGCCCCCAAAATCCCCATACCAGAACCGATTTCGAGGATGCTAATTTCCTCTTGATCAAACAATGCTTCCACAACAAGTACCAAGAGGAGGGAGATGGCATCTGGTGTAAACTGGTGATTGGCCTGTAAAGGTTCCGTTTGTCCTGCCTTCATCAAGAGAAACTGGTAGGTCTTGAGCCACTCTTCCTTGCGAAGTGCTAAGCGCTTAAGGGCTTGATTGTTCTCCTTGACCTGCTCTAGTTCGGTCTCGCCATCCAAATAGATGCTGTTTTGCTCTACCAAGGCGTCATAAAAGTTGGTCACCAAATCACTTTGGATGACTTGGACATTCTCTAGTAAATACTTATAAGCTTGTTCAATTTTTTCAAAATCCATATTTCTATCTTATCAAATTTCCCCTATTTTTTCCATCTGAAGAAAAAAATCACTGCTTTAGTCAGCAAGTGATTTTTGGGCTACAGTTAAAAAGAGCTCTGCGTAATTTCCTAGGAAAAGACCTTCAGCACTATAGAGAATCTGACTGTCTATGCTTGAAAAACCAAGCTGGGCGAGCTTAGTTTCCAGTTCAGCTAAATCAAAACCATGGTGATTGGTATCTGTCTTGACAAAGTCAGCAATGAGGACTTGTCCGTTCTCCCTAAGGTGACGGTGAAACATGGCAAGAGTCGCATCTAGATCAGGTATATGATGAAGAACCCGACTGACAACAATCAGGTCAAATTGTTGCTCCAAAGGATTTGCCAGTAAATCTTGCTCCAAAAACTGGATATTCTTGATGTCTTGTTCCTCTGCTTTCAAACGGGCTTGCTCCAGCATTTTCTCCGAGATGTCTACCAGTGTGACAGACTTGGCCTGCTTGGATAGGGGCAAGGCTAATAGACCTGTCCCACCGCCAAAGTCCAATATTTCCTTGTCTGATAGAAGATCAATCTCTTTTTCAACTGCTTGACAAACCAAATTTGCAAGAAAGATATTTTTGGGCGAATCAAAGCTTTCTGCTTTGTGATTAAAATCATGTTTCATGCTTTTAGTTTAACACAAAGTAGTTGAATTGACTAGGAATTGTCTTTCTTGTCTTTCGATGCTTTCTGATTGGTTTGCTCACTTGAGTTAGTTAATGATTGTTTCTCCGTATCTGTTTTCTTTTCCTTGGTTTTCATCGGAGGAAAGAGAAATTCATAGTTGCCCTTATTCATACGAACACTTGTTACAAAACCTGTTTTCGTATTGTGATAAGTGACTTTTCCTAGATTAAAGGCTCGTTCCCCACTTTCTTGCTCAGCCTTATCTTTACTTCGCTTGGCCATGGCAAAAGCGACCAACTTTTCTTTATTTAAGGCAAAGTCTTTGTGATGGGCGACTTGCCGGTTCAAATAAAACTGCAACAAAAGGCTAAAAATGGCTGCCATGGTGACTGCATATAGGAGAACGCCTGCCTTAACTTTTTGCTTTTTCCACACGATATATGAACTCCCTTTCTAAGCCTTTTTGAAATTGAAAACGAAAGTGAACCAAGTGATTTTCCTCTGTGATTTGTGCTGATTTGAGTCCATAAACCATAGGCTGATAGCCCCGGCCACTGCTATCGGTCTTCCGAAAATCATCTGATTTGGACTTGCCCATAGCGATGTCCTTTCCATCTTGCTTCACATAGAGACGATTGCCTTCCACCTTTTCAAACTGCGAACGCTCTAACTCCGCCTCCAGTTGATCCACAAACAAGAGCCACTCTTTTTGCTCGCTTTGTTGCTGGTAACGAACTTCTGAAATGAGGAGCTGACTCATAGCTTGAAAAAGGAGCAAACCTCCGCTAATGACGATAAGGGCAATCAGAGATTCTAAAAGAGTGAAAGCTCTTACCTTACTGCTCTTTAAGGTCGAGCAACTTCTCTGAACCATGGTAGACCTCCAATCCTTTTTCATTAGAATACACCTGAATCTCCACTCCGTTTATGTTTACCTGATTTTGACCTGTTTGCAGAGCCATCTTAGCCACATGTAAGACTTCCTCTTTTTGCAAGATTTCTGCCTCTTCTTGTCTATTTTTCTGAATTTGTCCCAAGAGGAGAGTTGCAATACTGGCAAATATGGCTAGCGCTACTACTGCTTCTAGTAAGATCACTGCCTTAATTTTTAGTTTCCTTAATGCGTTTAATTTTTCCATTTCCTAGATATAATTGGTAACGAATCGCTCCTTTGCTAGTCTGAAATTCAACCTTAGCCAGGGACGAATTGCCCCCAGCTCGGTCAAAATGAATCGTTTGTCCAGATGGTGCCTGAATCCCTTTAGGAACGGTCAATTTTTGACTGCCATTGCTAATCGTCTGCCCGTCTAAGTTTAGACTAGTCTTTTGCTGACTTGCTACACTACGCTTTTGAGTTTCCCGATAGAGTTCTTCAAATTCCATGAAAAATATCTGCTCTTCCACCGCTGCAAAACTGGACTGGACTGAGCCGGACAAGCCCGAAGCAATGATACTCACAAGCCCCAAAACCAAGAGACTTTCTAACATGGTAAAGGCCTTAATCCGCAACAGTTTGACTTGTGTTTTGTTTTGCATGGTAGTCTTTATAAGCTTTGGCTTGCTCAGCTGTGATACGACCGTCCGCCTGTAATTTGCTTAGACTCGCATCTTCATTCTTGTCCAAACTATAGAGTTCTGCCTGGCTTTCCACGACCTTGACAACAGCAGCTTTTCCTTTGTCATCTACGACATCCTTTTGCTTGGTCAAGTTGGGCACAAAGAGCAAGAGAAGAACACTGATGATGAGCAAGACCACTAACATTTCTACCAAAGTGAAAGCTTGCGCCTTGGCTTTTTTTAAATTTGTCATGATTTTTTTCATTTTAAAAATTTACCTCCATATTTTGATACATGGGCATAAGCATTGCCGCATAAAGTAAAACGATAATCAGGGCCACAAAGATAAAGACCAGTGGCTGCACCAAATTCATGGTGCGGTTGACTCGGGTAAAAAAGGCTTCCCAAGTCTTTTCTGCATAGATTTCCAACTCACTCCCCAGCTTGGACTTGACTTCCCCGTACTCGATGATCAGACTCAACTCCTTCTTAAAGAATGGATAAGTCGCTATAGTCTGAGAAAATTCTTGACCATTTTGCAGGGCGTGAGCCAAATCTTGACCGATTTCTTTAAAGAGCTGGGAACCTTGTTCCCGCATGATCTGAAAAATCTGCGTCAGCTCTATCCCCTGTGAAATCATATTGCCCCATTCACGCGCGTAATAGGCCGTCAGATAGGTCTGGACAAAGATTCCAAGAAAGGGAATCCGTGCTAACATCGAGAATACCCGCATCTTGGAACTTCTTTTGTAAAAAGTGAGGGCTAAAAGTAAAGATAGAGAGCAAACCAACACTAGTCCCAGAAATATTTGTGGCAGATTGCCGATGATTTTGGTGGCGATATTGCTACTGTCCAGTTGGGGGAGCAAATAGTTTCTCAACCCCATCATGATTAGCAGGAGAAATCCCAGCAAAATCAAAGGATAGGTCGCCACTTCGATTAACTTTTTCTTGACCTTGGCCAGATTGTCTAGATACTCTTCTATCTTTCCCAAACTCAGGTGAAGATTCCCGTGAACTTCAGCTAGGGATAATTGGGTCACAATAGCACTTGAAAAACCCAAGCTGTCCATCATCTCTGAAAAGGATTTCCCCTGGGACAAGCCTTGGTGCATCTGGGCCACATAGTCCTTTTCCAGCAAGGCACTTCTCCCCAAGAAAGAAATAATTTCCACCAAATGAAAGCCACTGGAAAAAAGGTTGTTAAACAGGGTGATGATTTTCTTCTGCTTGGCTGTAGCTAATTTTTTCCGTTTCAGCCTGAAGACTTGTGATATGTCCATCTTTAAGAAGCTGATCAATCTGCTCATTCCACCTAGTTGGCTGGTGTTCTTGATAGTCTTTGTTTGCAAAGTCAACGATTCCTCCTCCCCCGATTAATCTCTGGTAGCAGACGCCTTGCAGGACAACTGCTAGTTCCTCCTCCGTCACACCCAACTCCAGAAGGCGTTCATAAACACCTCGGATACTCTTGGCATGAATGGTTGAAAAAACTGTCGCACCTGTCAAACTGGCTCTGACAACCGCACGCGCCGTCTCACTGTCCCGAATTTCTCCGATAATCAAAAGGTCGGGACGATGTCGAAGAGACAGTTTGATCAGATTTTCATAGGTCAAGCCAATCGCCTCATTCAACTGCAACTGGAGCATGTCTTCTTGCTTGATCTCAACAGGATCTTCGATGGACATAACCTGCTGCCCCTTAAACAGAGACTTAGCTAATTCATGCATCAGCGTCGTCTTGCCACTTCCGACGGGACCTGCAAATAGATAGAGACCCCTTTGCCTGTATTGCTTGCCCAGTTCTCCAATATCCTGAAACCAGAAATGCAGATCCTGCTCCTCATCGTGTAACAAACGAATGACCAAACTCTCATGTCCCCGATAATCTCCCACGGTGGACAAACGCAGTGAAGAAACCTTTTCGTCATACTGATAATCACAAGAACCCAGCTGACTGCGACGCTTTTCTCCTACATTCATCCCAGCCACAAACTTGAAATGACTAATCACAGCAGCTAAAACATCAAACTCATAGGAGTCAACTAGACACCGTTCGTCTCCAACCCGCATGTGAAGCTCATAGGACTTTTCCTTGGGGATAAAATATATATCCTGAGCCTTTTTTTCTTTCGCAGTCGCAATAATTTTCTGTGCAATTTCTTGAACCATACTTACCTCCTCACCTATACTATTCGAAAAAATTGGAAAAAATAAAAAGCAACTTAAAAAGTTACTTTTTTATCTCCATTTCATGCGGCAAGAACGATGCTTTTCTTGACCTGTTTGTTTTTCATAGCCTGGACGTAGCTTTTCATCGGGGATGACTTGCCCATCCTGTAAAAGAGCCAAAGAATGATACTGCTGCAAATACTCATCACACTCATCACACCAACGTTGATCTGCAGGATCCCAAAAAATAGTCATCAAATCGCTCCGACTCTTATAAAGAGGATTCTTCTTTTCCAGCTCAAACCAGCATGATTTATAATATTTTAGAGCATCATAGTACTTGTTAAAAGAGCGACTCATAATGACATCTTTTTCCCAACCTTCTATGAACCACCACGGTTCATAGTCCCCATACATTTCTATAACACGATACATTTTCACTACTTCCTTTGTACCGTATATTATAACGAATTTTCTAGAACAATGAAAGGATTTTGCTTCATTATAGAACAATCCTCTAGCTTTCTGAAGATACCTCTGAATAGAAAAGCAAAGGCTGAGTCATCACAGCCTCTGCTTTTTATTATGCTTGATAACGTTTCACACCATCTAGGTAGGTTGCTACCAATTCCAAATCTTTATCTAGTACGATAAAGTCAGCGTCATAACCTTCACGGATTTGACCACAGACATCATCGATGTGAACGGATTTTGCTGGGTTGAGGCTGGCCATCATGACTGCCTCATGCGGATTCGCAATGCCCCATTCGACCACATTCTTCAAACCGTCTTTGAGTTTGAGGATAGAACCTGCCAAATTGCCTGTAGATTTAAGGCGAGCCGTTCCATTGGCAACAACTACTGGGAATTCTCCCAACATGTAATCTCCGTCTTCCAAACCACCAGCTGTCATACAGTCTGTGATAAGAGCAATATTTTCAGTTCCCTTTTGCTTGAGCAAGATATCACATGCCTTTGGATCCACATGGTGTCCATCACAAATCAATTCTGCATAGGTATGAGGCAATTCATACATGGCTCCCACCATACCGAGCTCACGGTGAGTCAACCCACGCATCCCATTGTAGGCATGCACCCAAACACTTGCTCCAGCATCGACTGCTTTTTTAGCTTCATCAAATGTCGCATTTGAGTGTCCAAGAGCAACGGTAACACCTTCGCCCGTAATCGTACGAACAAAGTCTTCCACACCTTCACGTTCTGGTGCAAGGGCAATTTTATTGAGCAAGCCATTGGCTGCTTTTTGCCAAGCACGAAACTCATCCATACGAGGATCCTTCATGTAGGCAGGGTTTTGAGCTCCCTTGTATTTCTCTGTGAAATACGGCCCTTCAAAATAGATACCACGAATTTTCGCTCCACTTGCTTCCTGATAACGAGCACCGATATTTTCTGTTACCGCAAGCAATTGCTCATAAGATGAGGTCAAAGTTGTTGGCAAGAAGCTCGTTACTCCCATGCTGAGGAGCCCTTCACTCATGGTATGAAGGGTTCCTTCGATGTTATTATCCATGACATCGACACCACCAAATCCATGAATGTGGGTATCCACAAGTCCTGGAGCAATGCTGTAGCCTGTATAGTCAATCACCTCAGCTCCTTCAGGAATCTGTTCTACATGTTTTCCAAACTTGCCATCCACAAGTTCCAAGTAACCACCACGACGAACTCCGTGTGGGTAGAAAAACTGATCCGCTTTAATATAATTAGGCATAATGATAACCTCCTTGATAGATTGATTCTAGAATTTATTATGTCAATTACATTATAAACCTTTCTTTTTCATTTGTAAATGGTATAGACCTATTTTCTGGAGATATTTTAAAAGAGCTGGATTTCTCCAACTCTTTGATCTTATTTTGATTTCACAGGCAGTTCTTGAGCAGCCTTAACAGCAGCTGCAATCGTCTCTGCGTAAAGTTTAGCACCTTCTTCAATCATGTTGCTATCATTTCCAAAGTGGACTTGGTCGGTTCCAGCCCAGATTTCAGGGTGTTCCTTAGCAACCTTATTCCAGTCAGCGATGCTTACGTAAGGAGTCTTTTCTGCTAATTCTCGCGCATAAGTCGCATACTGCTCAACTGATTTGTAAGTCTCCTTGCTCTTGTCACCTTCATAAGGAGTTACAAGAATCAGATGGTGGCCTTTGGGAAGATTTTTAACGATCGTATCTAAGTCATCTTTATAATTCTCTGGTCCGTTTACACCCGTTGCAATGACAACTGTTTTTAGAAGTACCTTGTTCTGGCTGTTATTGAGCATGATGTCATTGGCTTGCTTGGTTGTCCGACTAACTTGAGCGTTGATATTTGCTTCAGGAAGAGCCTCTTGTAAGGCTGTATTAGCACGCAAGGCTACCGAATCTCCAATCAGACTCGTTCCCTCAGAAATTCCAAGTCGGCTAGCCTCTGCTTGCTCAGCAAGAGTCTTTGTTTGTCCTATATTGGTCTGGGCTTGTTTAAAACCATTCACCATCAAGTCTGTTTCAAAGGCTCCAACTTGAGGAGCCACAGCTATGATAATCAAGGTAATCAAGGTAAGAATGCCAGCACCACCAGCACTAATTGGTTTAATATGAGGTAATCGACTAATCTTCCGTATTAAAGGATTGGTCTTACCGGCAATCAATGGCTCAATAATATAGAAGGATAGGATAGCAAAGAAATAAGAAAAGATGATTGTCAGAATAACAGCAGGCAAATTACTCATCAACTGAGAAAAGATAATATAAAAAGGCCAGTGGAAGAGATAAACCGCATAGCTGGTATCCGCTAAAAATGTGATTATCCGTGGTTCTTGTATCTCAGACGTTTTCTCATGCAAGACACGCGCAGCAAAAATCATGATCACGGCCGCTAAACTTGCCAGTACGAAACCAAATAAATAAGCGAATAAGTAGGTGAACTTGACAAAGAAAGTCAAGAGCAATAACACCAAAAGCCCCGCAGCAAACACCAGTAGATTCTGACGAAGATCCCACGTCCGATCAAACTGCTTGACTAAATCGCTCGTCTGACGAACCCCCACAACTGTCGCCAAAATACTTCCTAAAAAGAAGGGATAGACATGAGTCAAACTTGAAAAGTAGACAGATGAATAGGAACTAGCCATTAGACTACCAATAAACATGGAGAAAAAGCTAATGATAAAAGCTCCAGCAGAAAGGAGAAAGACCATCCCTCTCAATTGACTACTAGATTTTGAACGTTTGGATAAGAACCAAACCGCTAAGCCCCAAAGAATATAGTAGTGAACCTCAACAGCTAGACTCCAGTTGTGAACAAAGAGATGCGGAATGAACTGGGATTCGTAACTTCCCCCTGTTAACATCTCATAGAAGTTGGTCATAAAACCAAGAACTCCAGCTATCTGGCCACCAATGCCAGCAACATAGTCTTGACGAACCAAGAAAGTAAAAGGCATTGTCACCAAAACCATCAGCACCACAGGTGGCACGATGCGGTAAAACCGTCTCTTAAAAAAGCCCAGCAAATCAATCTGGCTTTTCTTTCCAAACTCTTCTAAAAGGAGGGAGGTAATCAAGAATCCCGAAAATGTGAAAAAGACATCTACCCCGAAAAATCCTCCAGGAAAGATGGTCTGAAAGAAGTGGTACAGAAGCACCAGAAGTAAACCTGTAATCCTAATCAAGGAAAACCATTTAATACGCATACGAGTCTATTCTCCCTTTCGTTATACACTTTATTCTATCAAAAAAAGAAGAAAAATCCTACGAGAAAACGTAGGATTTTTAGCTTCTATAAATTCCATTTTAGAAATTGCGTCCTGACTTATTGTAGCCATATTTTTCCACAAAATACTCACGAAATTCCAAGAGATTGTCATCCATGATAGCTTGACGCACCTGCTTCATCAGGTTGAGTAAGAAGTAGAGATTGTGGTAGCTAGTCAAGCGGATACCGAAGGTTTCATCGGCCTTGAGCAGGTGACGAAGATAAGCGCGCGTATAGTTCTTACATGTGTAGCAATCGCACTCAGGATCCAGTGGCGTAAAATCCTCAGCAAACTGAGCATTTTTGACAACCAAACGTCCCTGACTGGTCATACAGGTACCGTTACGAGCGATACGAGTCGGCAAGACACAGTCAAACATATCCACCCCACGAATGACCCCATCAATCAAGCTATCTGGCGCTCCCACACCCATCAAATAGCGAGGTTTGTTTTCTGGGAGAAGTTGGGTTGTGAAATCCAAGACTGCATTCATCTCTTCGTGCGTTTCTCCCACTGCCAAACCACCTATAGAGTAACCTGGGAAATCCATGCTGACAAGGTCGTGAGCTGACTGACGGCGAAGGTCTTCAAATCCTGCCCCCTGCACAATTCCAAACAAACCTTGGTCATGTGGACGACGGTGAGCCTTCAAGCCACGCTCAGCCCAACGACTGGTACGCTCGATGGATTTCTTAACGTAGTCGTAAGGTTGATAAAACTGAGGACATTCATCAAAAGACATCATGATATCTGAGCCTAGATTGTTCTGAATAGAAATAGCCTTTTCTGGAGATAGGAACATCTTGGAACCATTGAGATGGTTTTTAAAGGTTACGCCTTCTTCTGTGATATTTCGGCTATCAGCTAGGGAATAGACCTGGAAACCACCACTATCCGTCAAGATTGGCTGGTCCCAGTTCATGAACTTGTGGAGACCACCTGCGCGGGCAATGAGTTCATCACCTGGACGAAGCCACAAGTGATAGGTGTTGGATAGGATAATTCCTGATCCCATCTCCTTCAACTCTTCTGGCGACTGGGTTTTAACAGTGGCTTGGGTCCCAACTGGCATAAACATAGGCGTTGGAAAGGTACCGTGCGGGGTGATGATTTCTCCCAGACGAGCTCCCGTGTGTTTTTCTTTCTTAATCAAACGGTATTTGATTGGTGAATCTGACATTTTCTACCTCCGAAGCTGGGAAAGACAGTCCCAGTTCATACTTTGTGCCCAAAGGCATACTGTATGATTTTATCAAAAAAACCAGGAACTGTCACGAACTATGGTATAATGAAAGAATGAAATACCCAAAAATTGATTTAAAAACCATTCGTCTGCAGACTAGGCAATTTCAGGCTGAAAATCCCCGCCTCTTTCTTGTCTATCTCTTACCTAGCATACTGGTCATCTTATCAGGCTTTCTCAACCCCTTGGCTCGCCTCCAAGAAAATGTTTTAGAGCAATCCTTTTTCAGCATGCTGGCACAAGTGCTCCAAGCCTATCTCTTCCCACTAGTGGTTTCTTTTATGAGCACGATTTTTCTAGCAGGTGCTGCCTTTGCGACACTCCGACTCCTCAAGGATCCTGATACGGAACTCTCAGTAAAATCAAGCCTGACCCTCTTTGCTGAAGAGCGCTTCTCGCAAACCTTCCTGACCCTGCTCCTCAAACGTTTCTACCTCTTTTTATGGAGCATTCCAAACTTAGTAGGCATTTATTGCCTCTTTTATAGCAATCTCTTGGCTCGAAGATTTGTTGCCCTACATCCTGAATTTCCAAAATTAGACCTCTCATCAGTTGAAACCGAGCAATTCCTTATGACCTTTGGGCTCTACTTTTTCGTGAGCCTCATCTTGATGATCGTGGGCAATCTCCTCTACGTACCGCAACATTATGCTTACTCGCAGGTAGAATTCCTCCTCTGCGACACTCTGGATTTAGGACATGCTAAACCCCGTCAAATCCTGAAAACTAGCCGTTTCTTGATGAAGGGTTACAAATTCCAGCGCTTTGTCCTCGACCTACAACTATTCCCTTGGTACTTCCTCAACTGGATCACCTTTGGAATTGCTAGTTTTTCAATCCTTCCCTATATTCAAAACAATCACATCTTCTTTTACAGAGTCCTACTAGCTCGTAAACGTCGAAATGGATAAGAGCATACAAAAACCAGCATCTTTCAGGACGCTGGTTTTCTTATTTCAAAAGTAACATACTCAGCAGAGTCAAAATAGCAGGCCCACCTTGCTTCAGAAGAATCTTCTTGTCTGCTGTCAGAGAACCGTAGGTCGCTGCACCAAGCACAAATAAAACAAAGATAGTCACAATTTCCAAACTTTGTGAGAAATAAATCCCATACAAGAGAAAGACACCTATCAAGGCATTATAAATCCCTTGATTTTTAAATAATGAACTCACTGAAGGACGAGCCAGTTCTTCCTTGTCCACATTAAACACTCGACTAGTAGTATCTGATTGCGTAGCCACACTTTCCAAATAAAAAATGTAAAAATGCTCCAAGGCAACGATAGTTGCTAAAATAATTGTAAAAATAGACATATTCTTCTCCTTAAATTTCTATCTCTTCTAAGCCAGATATCAACTTTTCTAACAAGCGACTGAACTCTTCTCGCTCTCCTTTTGTAAGTACACTCTCCATCTGACTCTTTACGTTTATATGGTGTTGGGGAGAGTTGGTTATTAGTTGTTCTCTCGCAAAGTCTGTCACTTCCACCAAAACCTCCCTCTGGTTTTCAGGATTCCGACGTCGATTAACCAAACCTTCCTTTTCCAAAATTTTAAAGTGCCTTGTCAAGGCAGCCTGATCAATCTTCAATCTATCCTGAACTGCTATTTGATTACACGGAGACTGATCGATTAAGAAACATAAGATTTGATAACGAGTGAGACTAATCCCCAATTGGCGTTCGAATAATTGTGTCATAGACTGATCTACTAATCGTAACTGATACAGTAAATCATGGATTGCTACCATAAACCGTTCTCCTTTAACATTGATTTATCAATAATTGACTTATCAAGTATAATGCAATCCAAAAAATAAATCAAGTAATATGCTTATATTCTCTTGAAATATTACTCACTTCCTCATATTTATCCCTTTTACCCTGAAGGAATGACACACAAAAAAGAAGCGGGAACTCAATCAGTTCCCAACTTCCATTTTAATGATTAGTTCATTGATACGTGAACGTGGTCATAGTGGTTTTCGGTTACGCTACCACGGTCTGGCATTGGATTCCATGTGTAAGCTGGTCCATATTTACTATCATATGGAGCGTAGAAACGTTGTTTCCAGATGATGTAGTTGATACCGCGGCTAGCCATATTTTGGACTGCATATTCCGCGATTTGATCTCCGAGTGCTGAACTCACTGGAACCATAAAGTCGATGGCCAAACCTTTACCATGGTCCCCACTGTCACCAGGACGGTAGCCACTAAAAGATGTGATGCCAAACAAATTGGCGATTTCTTCTTTAAAGGCTGCCGTCTGTGGTTGTAGACCAGCGTTCTCAGACTTGGCTACAGCAAGGCCTGCATAGTCAGGAGCCGCTGGAGCTGAATAAGTTCTTGAAGGAGTTTGGCTTTGCTCTGCTTGATAAGTCGAAGTTGCAGTGTCAGAAGTTGCTGTTGATGCTGCTGTTTCTTCTGTTGCACTTGTTCCTGTTGTATCAGCAGGCGTTTCCGTTGTTAGCGCAGCTACTACTGGTGCTTCTGCTGGAGTTGTTGCTGCCGTTTCTTCGGTAGCTGGAGTCGCTGCTTGAGGAGCTTCTTCTTCAACTGGGCGAGTTGTTTCTGCTACTGGTGCTTCCGCTGGAGCCGTTTCAGGTGTTTCTTCAACTACAGGTGTTTCTGTAGATGGTGTCTCTTCAGCAACTGTCGCTGTCTCAGAAACTTCTGAACTTGACGCTACTTCTGTTGTTTTTTCCGTCTCGGTTGCAGTTGGAGCTTCCTCAATTGGTTGAGAAAGATCTTCTACTTGAACTGTTTGTTCATCGACTGTTACTTGATTCGTCGTCAAATCTGCTGTCGCAGTCATCACTTCTTCACTAGCATCTGATTGAGGAGCTTGGATTTCAACTTCCGTTACCTCTTCTTCCTCATTGACAGTTGTAGTGAGGACAGTATCTGGGAAAATCAAGTCCATATTGGTGATTTTGTTCAAATTAGCAAGAACTGTGACATCTACACCCAAGGCTTCTGCAATGGTGCTCAAGGTATCACCATACTGTACTGTATAGCTTGTTTTGTTGTCCGTTTTAGTCAAATCGTTTTGGATTTGCTCAACACTACGTGCAGTCCAAAGGACTTCTTCTGCTTGGGTTGCCAATACTGGGGCAAATGACAAGGCTACTGTTGAGACTAAAATCATTCTTTTCTTCATTCGTTCATATTCCTTTCAAATGAGTACCTGTCTATCATAACACAAAAAAAGCTGAAAAAAAGCCCTCTCGGGCCTATTTAACAGAACTGTCCATTCCTTGTAACAAACTCGATTACTTGAAATAGTTTGTTAGCTTTCTGTCACGCAACTGACACAATTTTTTATTCCCCAGCATCAAAAATGTGGGGAATATCTGCCAACGCTTGAATCCTGTGATTTCCTTCATAAGAAGACTCTAGAAAGTTAATGCTTTGAATGCTGCTATTCTGGGCAAATTCCACATCCAAAATCCGATCCCCTATATAATAGGTATCCCTAGGATCCAACTTATACTTGTCTAGCAGATATGTCGCCGCTTCTGGACTGGGCTTACGCGCAAAACCGCTCTGACTGGTTAGAATCTCTGTAAAATAACATTCCAAACCCAAGTCTCTTAGAATAGCGAAAGCATTGTCCCCCTTATGAGTATAGACAAACTGCTGAATCCCTGCTTGGTCTGCCCAAGCTAGCACTTCACGCGCACCTGGCATCAAAACTACCTGGGCATTCTTCTCAGACAGGCTCTGGGCACGCACCTGATTGAGCACTTCCGCATCCAGATTTCTCTCTTCTGCCACCTGCTCCAGCAAATCCTGCACCGAAAATTTGAGGATAAACTCTCTCACTTTCTCCTTATCATAAGGAATAGCAAACTGACCAAAAGTCTCCTCAATCCCTGATAAAATCGCTTCGTAAGAGTCCAATAAGGTCCCGTCTAAATCCCAAATAAAGGCTACTTTTTGCATCTCCTATCCTTTCAACATCATATAACGCTGGTAACGATAACGTAGAAATAACCAGCGAAAACCATTATCCAAAAGGGTTCCTGCCCAAATACCAGGCAAGCCCCAACCAAGAACAATGCCCATCAGATAGGCTGTCCCGATACGGATACACCACATCCCGATACTTGTCGCATAAAAGGGGAGACGAGCATTTCCCAAGCCCTGCCAAACCGCCGTATAAATAACTGTCCCTGTCGTCATAGGAGTTCCTAGTAGAGAGAAAAGTGCCACCAAAACACTAGCTTCGACCGCTACAGGATCGGTCGTATAGAGATGGGTCAGTGGTACCCCTAAGGCATAGATACTGAGAGTTAAGGGCAACATGAGAAGTAGAGAAAGCCAAAAGGTTTGTTTGCTTACCTCGTCTACTCTTTCCCAGTTATCCTCTCCAACTGCTCGAGCCACCTGCATGACCGTCGCCGTAGCGACGCCAAAGGCAGGCATGTAATTAAACTGGGTCAAAACTTCTCCGACTGCATTTCCCGCTACTGCCTCCGTCCCAAAAGAGACGACCAAGGCAATAATAACTACATCACCAGCCCGCATCATAAGTCGCTCTCCTGCTGCTGGTAAAGCCAAGGTCAATAGTTCCTTATCTAAACCCAAAGTCGGTCTCTCAAAAGGCAACTTTAATTGCGACCACAAAATCACAAGACCAACCAAGCGAGACAAGGTGGTCCCCCAAGCAACACCCGCTATCCCCATATCAAGGATAAAAATAGCTAGACTTGAAAAAAGAATATTCAAGGCATTGGATAAAAGACTAACATAGAGGGGCAGACGCGGATTATGCGTTGCACGAATCAAGGCGCCTAGACTCGTCATCAAGCCCAAGAGAACAATCGATCCGCCTACCAAAGATAGGTAGAGTCCACCACTCTCGGCCACAGCCTGCTCAGTTCCCAAAAGTCCTATCATCTCTTGCCCAGCAAAGAGCGATAAGGCGCCTAAAAGTGCACTCAGCAATAGGGTTATCTTGAGAGCCTCTGTCACGTGATAAGCCAACTTGGACTGATCTTTCTGCCCCAAACTTTTTGAAATAACGCTGGAAATAGCAGCACCTAGAGCAATAAAAATCGCCTGGTAAATGGTGATAATATTGCCAGCAACTGAAACACCCGAAATAGCTATCAGTCCCAAGTGAGCGACCAAGTAACTGTCCACCATTCCCATGAGCATCTGCAAAAAGTTTTCACCCATAGCTGGCAATGCAATATTAAGAATGTCTTTATTTTTCTTAAACAATCCTTCCTCCTGATGAAAAGAAACTCAGTTGGTTTCCCAACCGAGTTTACTCCCTCTGTCTTAAAGTCCTAGATAAGCCTCCACCGCTGCTTGCATGTCAGCAACTGCCACTGTTGTTTTATGACGAACTGGAGCTGTTTCAAGGCCATCAACTGCTGGTGGCACTGCCACTCCTGAGATTTCATGTAATTGAGCCAAGGCTTCAAAGTCAGTCAAGCCAACTTTCCCTGTTACAGCTTCTACGGCAACCACTGGGAACTTGTATGGACTAGCTGTTGAAGCAATCACTGTCTTAGTCGCATCGCCAGTAGCCGCTTGGTATTTTCTATACACTGCTGAGGCAACAGCTGTGTGTGGATCCTCGATATAGGCATCTGTTTGATAAACACGTTTAATTTCTGCCGCAGTTTCTTCCTCAGTCGCATATTCAGCTGCAAAGAGTTCCAGAATCGCTGCATCAAAGTCTGTCAATTCATATTGTCCTTGTGTACTCAAGGCATTCATGAGTTCAGTTGTCTTAACCGCATCATTCCCCAAAAGATGGAAAATCAAACGCTCCAAGTTTGAAGATACCAAGATATCCATAGATGGGCTAGTTGTTACCTTAAACTCACGTTTCTTGTCATAGACACGTGTTTTAAAGAAGTCTGTCAAGACATTGTTGTCATTTGAAGCACAGATCAATTTACCAACTGGTAGGCCGATTTGTTTAGCATAAAAGGCAGCCAAGATATTGCCGAAGTTTCCAGTTGGTACTGTGAAGTTGACCTTTTCACCAGCCACAATCTCACCAGACTTGACCAACTGAGCGTAGGCATAAACATAATAAACAATCTGTGGTACCAAACGACCAATGTTCATAGAGTTAGCTGATGAAAACTGTAGCTTATTAGCAGCCAATTTTTCACGAAGTCCCACATCGTTGAACATATGTTTCACATTTGTTTGCGCATCATCAAAGTTTCCATCAATAGCGATAACATGAGTATTGTCGCCAGTCTGAGTAGTCATTTGCAACTCTTGTACCTTGCTAACACCATCCTTTGGATAAAAGACGATAATCTCAGTTCCAGGCACATCCGCAAACCCCGCCATAGCAGCTTTTCCAGTATCACCAGATGTCGCTGTCAAGATGACGATTTTGTTCTCCAAACCATGCTTTTTAGCAGCAGTCGTCATAAAGTATGGCAAGATAGACAAGGCCATATCCTTAAAGGCAATCGTTGAACCATGGAAGAGTTCCAAATTGTATTGCCCATCCAGTTTCACCACTGGTGCAATCGCTGGAGTATCAAACTTGCTATCGTAGGCATTGTTGATGCAGTAATCCAACTCTTCAGCTGTAAAGTCATCTAAAAATGCTGACAAAACTAACTTAGCCACTTCTTGGTAAGAAGCATCTTTCAATTTTTCAAAGTCCAAATCTACCTTTGGATAAGTAAGCGGTGTAAACAAACCACCATCCGTCGCCAAACCTTGCAAAATAGCTTGGCTGGCAGTTACTGTATTATTCGCATCACGCGTTGATTGATAAACTAATGTCATGAATCTCTATCCTTTATCTATAGTCTCTTCCATTATATCATGATTTTTCAGAAAATTCTCCCTTTATAAGAGAAATTATAACCCAATTCTTTCTTCAAAGGCTCTAAATAAACCATTTCTTGCTTGCCTCTCTTCTCCAGTCCTTCCTCAGCAAGAAGGAGTAAGCCTTTTGAAAACTCAACAATTGCAGATTCTTCCTCATCTGTGAGTTTTTTCTTAGAAAATTGCCGTCTCAATGACTTGTAATCACGACCAAATGTGATAAAAAATGGAGCAGCTCGCAAGTAAGCTTCTAACTTATCTAAATTAACTAATAATCCCAAGTGAAAGGCAGCAGAAGCAAAAGTCCTATCAAGCGGCTGAGTACACACACTACGAAACTCAATAGTCCCTCTAGTTGTTAAGTCTTGGTACTGGTAACTACGGTGTGTCTGAAAGTCCTTCTCCTGAGGATAGATTAATACTTCATCCCCATTAAGGGTAAATGCCTGGATTTCAGGTGTAGTCAAATAGTTCCTAGCCTGAACAGGATAAAAATAATAGGTCTGCCCATCACGCTCCGCTGTGAAAATCGCAGAATGATCTAGATAGTCAAAAAAATCCTCATCATCCTTAAAGAGTCTAGCATTGACACCTACATTCTCTGGATAGATACCATGCATAGATTCTTCCCAAAAAATATCTCTCGAAATTTTGGTATCCCAATCTGCCCCTGAAAACTCAGAATTTGCAAACAAATAAGCTTTTGCTGCTTCAATTTGAGTAAAAGCATTGATAACACGCAGAAAGTTAGACTTTGAAACGTCCAGTTGAACCTGACTTCCACAGATAAAGGCACCATACTCAGGGAAATGATGTAAATCTGATTTAGTTACATTTCTACTCAAATTCAGATAATCCATCAACATCTGATAGCGGGGATAATCCACTGGACAATTCTCATTTTTATCCCAGTTGGGATGAATGCCGCAGCCAACAATAGCATGATTAGCTTCACCCAACTTATTCTGAATCGTAGCCATATAGAAGTTAAAGCGTTCTTCTACCTCTTGGATAGATTTAGCCCTACCAAAGGCAAACTCAACGGTCGTATAAGCAACTTCAAATAAGATTGTATCCCGACTGACCGGATCTAGTAACTGAATTGGATTCCCAAAATCATCAACTTTCTCAACTGTAAACTTCAGAACAGAAGATAAATACCAAAACAGTTCCTTAACAACCTCAATATCCGTAGCCTTACCCTCTAAATTTACAACAGGATACTCCAGCTCAACCCCAACAAATAAATCAGGCTTCTCTTTTATATTTTCTAAGTAGCGCTTCTTAAGCAAGTCAACCGAACGAGACATTAACCACCAAACTCTTTCATAATCTACATAAAATGTGAATAAGTAATATTATACCAAAAACACACTAAAAATGATTAGAATAAGAAGAAAAAGATCATTCATCAGTTATCTGTACTTAAAGAAAAATATCAAAATCTTCACTAAATCAAAAAACAAGGTCCGAAAACCTTGTCTTTCATACTATACCGGCGGCCGGGGTCGAACCGGCACGTCCTTGCGGACACTGGATTTTGAGTCCAGCGCGTCTGCCAATTCCGCCACGCCGGCAAATAGTAACTGGGGTAGCTGGATTCGAACCAACGCATGAGGGAGTCAAAGTCCCTTGCCTTACCGCTTGGCTATACCCCAATAATATAAAATAGGCGAGTGATGGGGATCGAACCCACGCATGCCAGAGCCACAATCTGGTGTGTTAACCACTTCACCACACCCGCCATAATTC
>NZ_RJPH01000014.1:0-36790 GCF_003944205.1 Streptococcus oralis subsp. dentisani | reverse complement strand
CTTCTGATTTTAACAATTTTAAATAAGTTTCACTAATCATCTACATTCCTTTAAACAATAGAAAAAATACTATTAAAACAACAGCGACTACAAGAGTATAGAATCCTTTTCTTAGAAAAACAATCTCTTTTTGTTTCTCTTCTAGTTTTGTTTCAAGACTTTCAACAATTAACTTTAGATTATTTCCCTCTGTTATTGATTTATTATTGATTTCATCAAGGTAATTTTTAAAATTATTTTGTGTATTATTTACTTGTGCTTTCAAATTATTGAAACTATTTTCTAGTGTTTCTAAATCTTCTAACCTATCATTGTGTTTTTTTAAAACATCAATTAAATCTTTATTTTGTTTGAAAACATCATTTAATAATTTCTTATTACCTTCCTGATAGGCTTCAATTTCTTTCAATCCCTGCATAGCTTTATCATTTGCCTCTTTGGCTGCAATCAAAGACTTTGAAATACTTTGAATATACTCATCATCCAATATTTGGAAAGTTTCATAAATGGTATTAAATTCCTGAATAATCTTTTTAATATGCTTGTTTTGTTCAATCATTCTATTTTGAACAGCATCGGTGAGAGCATTTAAATCCTTACCTTTAACATCATATTCCATACCAATAAATCCTAGCATAGGATCGTCTTGTGGGACAGTCGGTAAATCTGATTGTTCTGGAATTTCTTCACTAAAAGCTTTCAACGCTTCTTTTTTCTCATTAAATCTTTCAGACTTTGCTAAAACCTGAATCTCTAATTCTTCTGACATAACATTCTCCTATAGTAAATCGTTTAATGCACTTTGCATTTCTTCAAGTTCACTTTGCTTTTCATCAAAGTATATTTCGTTAGCTAATAATCGCTGTTTGAAATCAATCTTTGAATTAGAAAACTCCTCTTGAACATTACCAAGAAGTTCTCTTAGTTTTTGATGGTTCTTAGCCATCTTAATGAATATATCATTTCGCTTAACAGCAACATTTTGCTCGGCAACAAAAATTTGAACATCCTGAATTCTTAACAATTCGTTTTTCTTATTAGCTTGTTTCTTTTGATTTTCCTCAATTAATTTTTTTGAAATAAATTGATCAAGTCCGTTAATGATTATCGCTCCCAAGATTCCAGTTAGTAAACTTGCAAAGAACATCCCTAAAATATTAGCAATTGTTCCTAGGAGTTTTATTTCAAAAGTCATACCTGGTATCTTATTTAAGAACTGCTCAAAATATTCTCCTAAAAACATTGCTCCTACAGCAACTAAACCAGAAGTAATGATTTTTGAAATGTGAGCTATCTTAATTGCTGTAGAATGTGTTTGATTTTCAGGGTTAGATAAATAAGAAATGCTTTCTCTGATAGAACCAAATAATTGTTTAATCAAGTTTGGAAGTTTTTGTAATTTCTGGTTAAATGCGCCAATAATTTCTCCAACAATGCTTCCAACAAAACTATCTACACCTACTTTAATAAAATCTTTGATTTTGCCAAAAAATGAATGAAGTGCTTTTTTCATTTCCTCCATAAATGTATCAAAAGATTGTTTTTTTGTTTTAAAATACCTCACTAGAGCATTCATAATTTCCTTCAGCATTCCAAATAGCGCTGCAACAAACATAGCTTTAACTGCATCTTTACCTCCCTTGTTCGCCATTCTTACAGGAGCTTTTTTTGCTATATCTTTATTGATAGCTTTCTTGGCTTTTTTCTCAACCTTTAGCATCTTATGTGAATCAGCAGCTAATTTATCATTTAATCTTTTTTCGTTTATAGCTTTAAGATTTCGTTTTTCGGAATCTGAAATATCCTTCTTGTCAATTTTTTTATTAGCTCTTTCAACTTGTTCTTTTAGATTTTTTTCTCTTACTTCTCTATCCTTTATATACTCGCTATTAGATTTTGCACCTTTACTTTTATTAAGCGATTCATTAGTTGCTGCTAAATTTTCCTTTTTGTTTGCTAAATCTGCAGTATCTATATCAGCAATCTTTCTCCAAGAATTTTCAAAAATTTGTTTACGTGCTACAACGTGATCCAAATTTGCGTTTTCATTTAATTTTAAAGTTTTTCCAGTATATTCATCCTTTAAATTTCCAGATTTTTGCTTTTCTTTCATAGCATTCTTTGCATCAGTATACCTTTTATCTTTCATTATTTTAGCACCCTCTTCTTTTGTATAACCATTAGGATGTTTATCGTTATACTGCTTAAGAAGCGTGTCACTTGTCATATCTAAACCAATTTGATTCCCGAATTGATTCCAAATTTCATCTAAAATAACATCTCCTAATTTATCCGGTGAACTAATTTCTTTACAATCTACTTCTAATTTCTCAAGATTAGAAAACTCCATTGTAAATTGCTGTTCCAACAGTTCTTCTAACTCATCATAGTTTAAATTTTTGGACTCAGTTACTTCTTCAGTATTCAATACTAATAATTCATTTTCCACTGCTTTCTATTCCCCCTTCAGCGCTTCAAACTTCGCTTTCATGGTTGGATTCTTCCGAGTCAATTTTTTAACTGAAACATCTTCCAATTTGTTATTAGCGAGGCGGAGTTGGTTTTCGGATGTGGTTAGGAACTTCTTGACCTCTTCCATGCGTTTGATGGCCTTGTCGATTTCATCAATAGCTTTACCAAAATTGGTTGAAGCAGAGTTGTAGTTCTTGGCAAAGGCTAGCTTAAAGGCGTCCAAATCTTCCTCAAAATGTGTAATATCGATATTCTGCTCCCGAACTAAGGCCAATTCTTGTTTGTATTTTAGGGAATTAAGCGCCGCATTGCGCAAGAGTCCAATCAACTGGATAAAGAACTGAGGACGGACCACATACATCTTTTCATATTCATGGCTGACATCCACGATACCCGTGTTAAAGTAATCGTTATCTGCTTCTAACATGCTCACCAAAACGGCATATTCACAGTTCTTCTCCCGACGATCCTTGTCCAATTCCTTGTAAAAATCGGCATTCTTGTGCTTCTTCTCTGTTCCATCCGCTTCATTTTTCATCTCAAACATGATGGAAATGAATTCTAGACCATTTTCATCAAAATCACGGAAGATAAAGTCCCCCTTAGACCCACGCGCAGAGACCTTGTTATCCTTCTCAAAGTAGGCATTTGGAAAGGCAAAACTACGAACCTTATTGAACTCACTTTCTGCATACTGTTCCAAACTTTCCCCGATAGCTTTTGTGGATTGTTGGGCTTTGAAATTCTTATAAAATTCTACTTGCTCACTGGCTGCCTTAAGCTGGGCTTCGTAATTCTGCTTAACAGAAGCCAAAGACAGCTCGTTTTCCTTTTCTTGCAAGAGGAGCTGATTTTTGACCTGATCACGCTCTCTTTCTAAATCAGAGAGAGTCTTTTGAAGTTGGTTTTCATGCTCTAAACGCAAGGTCGCCAGTTGGTTTTCCAAGGCCTGTACTTCCTTGTCCTTGGCCAATAAAGCCTCATGGCTTGTCTGTTCAACCTCTTTCTTGGCCAGCTCTTTCTCTGTATCAAAGTTTTGGATTTGACTCTGCAATTGCGCGATTTCTTGGTCTTTTTGAGCTAGTTTAGACTGTTGCTCATTCATAGCCTTTTGCTCAGCTAAGGCCAGCTCCTGCTTCATGCGATCGTGCAATTCCTTATCAAACTCAACCGTTCTCACTTGGGATAAAAGTTCGGCATACTGACTTTCATTTACTGTAAAGACTTCCCCACAGTTGGGACATTTGATTTCGTTCATAACTTTCCTCTTTCTAGACTTCTGTAACCATTATATCATGCCTGAGGGAAAATCAAAAACAGCGAGTCGAAACCCACTGTTTATATCTGTTACTTTAAATTTTTTCCAAGGCCAAGCGCAAATCTTCAATCAAATCCTCTACATTTTCAAGACCGATAGACAAGCGGATTTGGTTTGGTGTTACACCTGCTGCTTCTAGATCTTTTTCTGACAACTGACCGTGAGTAGTTGTGGCTGGATGGACAACAAGAGATTTGGCATCTGCTACGTTTGCAAGGTCAGAGAAGATTTCCAGATTATCAATCACCTTGCGGGCTTCTGCCTCTCCACCTTTGACATGGAAGGTAAAGATTGAACCAACACCTTTTGGCAAATATTTCTCAGCCAAGGCATGATATGGACTGTCAGCTAGTTTTGGATAATTTACCTTCTCTACCTTAGGATGATTTACAAGGAAATCAACAATTTTCTCTGCATTTTGCACGTGACGTTCAACACGAAGAGAGAGAGTTTCAAGCCCTTGGAGCAAGAGAAAGGCATTAAATGGTGACAAGGCAGCACCTGTATCACGAAGCAATTGAACACGAACAGCGATAATAAAGGCTGCTGCACCCACATCCCGAGTATAGCTCAAGTTGTGGTAACTTGGGTCTTCCTCAACAAATTGTGGGAACTTCCCTGAAGCTGCCCAGTCAAAACGACCGCTATCGACAATAACTCCTCCAATAGTCGTACCATGCCCACCGATAAATTTAGTTGCAGAGTGAATGGCAATATCTACACCGTGAGAGAAGACGTTAATCAAATATGGTGTGGCAAAAGTATTGTCAGAAACGAGAGGAATCTGGTGTTTATGCGCAATCTCAGCCAATTTTTCCAAGTCAGGAATGTTAATCAAGGGATTCCCCAAGGTTTCAATCAAGACAAGTTTGGTATTGTCATTGATAGCTGCTTCTACTTCTTCCAAATTATCCACATCGACAAAGGTTGTTGTGATCCCATAACGAGGAAGGGTTTCTTTCAAGAGGTTGAAGGTCCCACCGTAAATAGTTGACGCAGCCACCACATGGTCACCTGCGTGAGCAAGCGCCAAAATAGTGTAGGTTACAGCAGCCATCCCTGATGCTGTCGCTAGTGCTCCAACACCACCTTCAAGAGCAGCGATTCTTTCTTCAAAGGCTGCTGTTGTAGGGTTGGTAATACGAGTATAGATATTGCCTGGTTTTCTCAAGGCAAACAAATCCGCACCTTCTTGCGTGTCATCAAAAACGAAGGATGTTGTTTGATAAATCGGTACTGCACGAGACTTAGTTGCCGGATCAACTACTTGCCCAGCATGTAATTGTAGAGTTTCAAATTTAAAATCACGAGTCATAAGACGACCTCCAAATAGCTTCATTAGGGATATTGTATCATCTTGTGCTAGTCTTTTCCAATACCGTTTTTCTATATTTTGATATAAGGAACAACTATGACTAGTCTTATATCTCAAACAAAAAAGCACGATTCACTCGTGCTCATTTCTTTAATCGACATAAGTATCTTCGTTTTTATTGAGGAAAGCGTATGGCAAGCCCATCAAGAGACCTCCTCCGATAAAGTTTCCGACAAAGGTTACACCCCAGTGACGAAGAATATTAGGAATGTCAAAGTTAGCAATTGAATCAGCTGCAACACTGAACTTAACAATCGCAAAAGAAGCAAAGTTCGCAGCAATGTGTTCGTTTGTTAAGAATACAAACATGTAAATTGCTGATAAGACAAGCCAAAGTTTGGCCCCACCGTCTTTCACCAAAACGAATGAAAGAATGGCAATGTTTACAAAGATATTGGCTAAAATACCTTCAAGTAAGACTAACTCATTCGAACGACCTAACTTCATCTCTACAACCCCTGAAATGAAGCTATCATGTGTCAGATTTGCATAGGCTGCTGAGTGGGCAAAGCCCCAACCTGCAATCAAAGCTCCGATAAGGTTGAACAAGGTACAGTAAAGTAAAATCTCAGCTGTTTTTCTCCAAGAGATTTTTTTCAAGAAACTACCAGCTGTCAAGAACATCATATTTGAAGTTACCAGCTCAGCATTCAAGAAAACAGTGTAGGCCAATCCCCAAGCAAAAACGAATGGGAAAAGGAAGCGACCACTACCTGGTACGATCTTATTAATCAAGTCAGCTCCAACTGCACCCGCAGCTGTACTAAATGTTAAAAAGGCACCTGCAAACATGGAACGAATCGCATACTTAAACTTGCTTTGGCTATAAAGACTTTCTTTCTTCTTACAAGCAAATTCAATCTTTGAGATAAATTCTGAAGAGACCATAAAAAACTCCTAAACTTTTATTTGTGAATATTATAACATAAAGCACGCATTTTGAAAAGCCTTTCTTGTATACGTTTTCTACAAAGAAAATCAAGGCATTGGGGGAATTCCATAAATCTCTCCTTTACCCATTAACAGAAAAACATTTCAATGTTTCAAATTGATCATCCCAAAATTCAAACTCAAATAGGTGCCAGTCATCGAAGGTTTGCTCACAATAACTAACTGTTCCTTGATTATAGTCAATGATAGGTTTCCCCAGCTTGTTCTTCACATCTTCCTCGCTGACTGCTCCATACATTTTCTTAAGATCAGCTAGCATGAAGTTGATAATTCTATTGAGATTTTCCTGATAATTTTTTGATAACAGTTCAACTTTATCTATAAAGTCACAATCAGGCTCTTCGTCCCAAACAAAGGTCACTCCCTCATGCTCATAAGTGTATTGCTGTAAACTCTCATCAAAATTCATTGTTCACTCTCCAAATCATTATCATTTACTAAAAATTTAGTAACATTAATCAAAATGTTCAAATGCTTTCATAAAAACGTCTTCCACACACGCGTATGATAAAATAACAACACTTGCAATGATTAGAAGATATCATCATAATGTTCACTCACTTGTTGCACAAACTCGAAAATATTCAAAGATATGGGTTTCATTTCCAGTGAACCTAATGCCCCCAAATCATTCATATAAATAGTGTCGTCAGAATCTTTCTTTATAAAAAAAGCGACATCCCCATCTTGCCCAATCAGGAAAAAATCAGGTTCCCACTCTTCTATTTGGTAGGTGGAGTTTCTTTCTAGCAAATCTAGTCTTGAGTATAAGGTGATGCCTGTATTCTCTATTATCAACTCTCCTGCTTTGTCGATTTTACTCAAGAATTCTGCGTATAGTTTTGGAAGTACCAAGTCAATCTGATTATTCATTCTCAACTCCTCATCTATTTTTCCTACTGCGAAAGTCCTATATCTCATCTTCACTTAGTTCTCTAAAATGTGAAATATGATATCCAAAATAAGATTTCCCCGATTTTCCTATGAAGATCCCATGTCCAGCCATATTGGCAATTCCTCCCAAGAATATCATAGGAAGATCCTTGTCAAATGGAAAACTACTTGTTATGTCTTCTTTGAGCCTAACTAAATACTTTTCTCTTGACTGACTCATTATCTATCCTCTCTTATACTAGGCATCCTTCGGTTTCTTACGATAAATCTTTCAACCTACTGACCTGCTTCCTCTCACAACCATTAAAGTTGAATGATCATCTTGCAAGCATCAGACATTATCAAATTTTATAGTTTTCAATTTCTTCTCTACTCATACCTACAAGTTCTGTCGTCCACAAGCCTACAATGTCCGACAAGATTGAATCGCAGGTATACTCTTCTTCACCGTCTATATACTTACAGGAAAAGACAGGCTCCCTTGTCGCCGCTTGATAAAATGCCATGGCTACTTTTTCTAGTTTTTGGGGATTGAAATAAAGTGATAGTTTTTGAGCCATATCTCCTCGTACCAAATCCCAATTTTCCTGCTTAGCCTGATAGCTTACTCGTATTTTAGACACATAGCCCCTACAAAATGCTTTCAATAAGTCTGTGTTCTGATAAAGATACCGACAGCTAAAATCCGAAATACAACCTGCGTGAAGTAGGAATGTTAGTAAGTCATCCAGACTTTCTGCTACTCTCCCCACTTGGCTCTCACTTCCGATAAATCCTATGCTGTTATCTTCGAGAAAAACATATTCTCCCCCACTACCGTCTTGAGCAAATGCCTTACAGGCAAGAGAGTATTCCTCATTGTTCCCTGAAAACTGGACTTCACTTATTGTTTCATAAAAATAAATATCACATTCAGTCATCAGTAAGGTCCTTAACTGTTCATTTTCTCTGACTTCTTGTAACTTATCCATGATCATTCCTTTCTTAAGCTAAACACTTATCCATCTATTACAATTCTAATATGGTAGTTTTTAGTTTCATTCTTTAGATTCTTCACAAGGAGATCATTCTGTTTTGATTGTCCGAAGAAAAAACTGACAGCTTTTCCATCTTTTCTTTCGATAAACAAATGATAACTTGCCCCATTCAATTTGACACTTCGAATATATTTGACTTCAATCATTTTGATGTTATTCAGCGGAATGATTCTCTTCACAAATACAAAAGCATTGTGAATATAAAGTCTCCCATTGGCAATGTGAAACGGGGCAAAAAAATCACCACCACTACGACGGACAATTATAAAACGTCGCCAAAAGATTAGTAAAAGAATAGAGGCTAATAAGTAAAAGGCAAAACTAAAGACAGGACTTTCCCACATCGTTTTCATTCCAAACAAAAAATATTCGAACATGCATTATTCTCCTTTGACCGACGGTTCTATTTGACAAAAACCAGTGAAAAATACAATTCACTGGTTTTTGAGGTTAATAACGTTGTTTATATGGCTGATTAAAGGCGCTTAGGATATCATCAGATGTTTCAGAATATGCTTTAACTTCTTTAAAATCACCTTTAACAATAATTCGCTCTGTCGCATCGTAGTCGACACAGGTCACCAATGTGATTTCTTTGATACCATCACGATCTTCAATTTCGTCTACGCGATCAGGCGTTACGTGCTTCACCTCACGAATCACATAGGTGTATACTTTATCTTTATCAGTCAGATAAATCTTCATCCCCACTTTGGCATTGACTAAAGGTGAGAAGAGCATCTGGCTCGCATTTTCAGCAGTAAAGATATGGTGGCTGGCTAGAGAATAGTTGCCTTCCCCCATTTTCTGATTTGCTTTCATGGTCCCTGCTCCGTAGAACAAGTTTACATTATCCAAACCTTTAAAAATAGGCAGATTAATCTCTACTTCAGGAATGGCAATCCCTCCGATAACTGGAAGTTGCTGAGCGTCCCACTGGGCAGCTAAAACTGCCTCAGAGGAAATAGATTTGACAGAATCAAAATCGAAATTTCCCTCTGTCTCTTTATTCTCTTCAATCTTTTCCTTAGTCACCTGACTGACTTGATATTTATTAGTATTCCAAACCATAAACATGTTTCGAATCGTTGAATTAAAAATCAAGACCAAGGACAAGAGGATGAGAAAGACTGCTAGGATATTGGTCAGCAGGTTCCTACGTTTCTTTTTTTTCTTTTTACTATCTTTTTCAGACATTATACTTCACTCTCTGTTTCAATTTCAGTCCCAACTTCTTCTTTTTCTGCTGCGGCAACCGTTGTAAAGGTCACAATCTTAGCATCCTGGTCTAGACGCATCACCTTCACTCCCATAGTTGAGCGTCCTGTTTGTGAAATATTGGCAACATTTGTACGGATCATGACACCTGTATCTGTGATAATCATCAGGTCTTCATCCCCCTTAACAGTGAGGAGACCTGCAAGAGGACCATTTTTCTCAGCAACATTGGCTGTTTTCATCCCTTTACCACCACGGCCTTTAGTTGGATATTCAGTAGCAAGGGTACGCTTACCATAACCTTTTTCAGTGATGATAAGGACTTCGTCCTGGTTTGTAATCACGCTAGCACCAACTACTGTGTCACCCTCACGAAGATTGACTCCTCGGACACCTGTCGCGATACGGCTCATGCCACGAACGGCTGATTGATTAAAGCGAACGGCATAACCAAACTTGGTACCAATGATAATATCCGTATCTTCTTCTGTCAATAGAACATTAATCAATTCGTCTTCATCCTTGAGATTCAAGGCCTTCAGCCCATTTTGACGAATATTTGCAAATTCTTTGACACTGGTTCTCTTCACAACACCGTGACGAGTTGTGAAGAAAAGATAAGCATCATCACTACGCTCAGAATCAACGTTGATGATGGTCTGAATGCTCTCACCTTCGTCCAACTTCAAAAGATTGACAACTGGCAATCCCTTGGCGGTACGACCGTATTCAGGGATTTCATAACCTTTTAGTCGGTATACTCTTCCTTTATTGGTAAAAAAGAGCAAATGATCATGGGTGCTGGTTGAAACCAACTCACGCACAAAGTCATCATCCTTTACACCCGTACCTTGGACTCCTCGACCACCACGTTTTTGTGCAGTAAACTCACCTTGGTCCAAACGTTTGATATAGCCCTTATTAGAAAGGGTAATCAAGACATCAGTTTCTTCAATCAAATCCTCATCTTCAAGGGTTAAGACCTCTCCGATCATCAACTCCGTACGACGCTTGTCACCAAACTTGCGTTTGACCTCGTCCAATTCCTCTTTGATGATTTGAGCTACACGCTCAGGTTTAGCAAGAATATCAGCCAAATCTGCAATCAAGGCAATCAATTCATCATATTCAGACTGAATCTTATCACGTTCCAATCCTGTCAAACGACGAAGACGCATATCAAGGATAGCTTGACTTTGACGTTCAGAAAGCTTGAACTTGCTCATCAATTCGGCTTGCGCTTCCGCATCTGTTTCGCTGGCACGGATAATACGAATCACTTCATCGATATGGTCTAGTGCAATTAAAAGACCTTCTAAAATGTGCGCACGCGCTTCCGCTTTTTCCTTGTCAAAACGGGTACGGCGAACAACCACTTCTTTTTGGTGCTCGATGTAAGCATCCAAAATTTGACGAAGGGACAAGATTTTTGGCACGCCATTTTGAATCGCCAACATATTGAAACCGAAGTTAGTTTGCATCTGGGTCATCTTGAAGAGGTTGTTAAGGATAACATTGGCAGACGCGTCGCGTTTGACCTCTATCACAAAGCGAACCCCTTCACGGTTGGACTCATCACGTACGGCTGTAATGCCCTCAAGGCGTTTTTCCTGAACCAAACGAACAATATGCTCATGTACCTTGGTTTTATTAACCATATAAGGGAATTCTGTTACAACGATGCGCTCACGACCCGTCTTAGTGGTTTCAATCTCTGTACGAGAACGAAGGACAATGGAACCTTTACCAGTCTCATAAGCCTTATGAATCCCTGATTTCCCCATGACAAGAGCACCAGTCGGAAAATCTGGACCAGGCAAGACTCCCATCAAGTCCTTAGTCGTCACTTCAGGATTATCCATAACCAACTTCACTGCATCAATGGTTTCACCCAAGTTGTGAGGTGGAATATTGGTTGCCATCCCAACAGCGATACCAGTTGCCCCATTGACTAAAAGGTTTGGAAAACGAGCTGGCAAAACCAAGGGTTCACGTTCATTGGCATCATAGTTATCAACGAAATCAACTGTATTTTTATTGATATCACGAAGCATTTCAAGAGCAATCTTGCTCATGCGTGCCTCAGTATACCGCTGCGCGGCAGCACCGTCTCCATCCATAGAACCAAAGTTCCCATGCCCATCGACAAGCATGTAACGATAGCTCCACCACTGGGCCATACGGACCATGGCTTCATAAATAGAGGAATCTCCGTGCGGGTGGTATTTACCCATAACATCCCCTGTAATACGGGCTGATTTTTTATGAGGTTTGTCTGGAGTAACACCTAATTCATTCATTCCGTAAAGAATACGGCGGTGAACAGGTTTTAAGCCATCTCGAACGTCAGGAAGGGCCCGCGCGACGATAACGCTCATGGCGTAGTCGATAAAGCTGGTCTTCATCTCCTTTGTCAGATTGACATTCACTAAATTTTTATCCTGCATTAATAAATGCCTCATTTCACTATTAGTAATTAGATATATTATACCATAAAATGTCCTTTATTTCAGGCTTCTGAAACTACTAAAACGTTTACATCAATAACCGAATAGAATATTCGTGACAAAGCTTTTTAAAAGTGATAGAATGAAAGTGTCTGGGGATTCCCCTAAAAAAAATGAAGGAGATGTTTAGATAATGACTTCAACTAAACAACACAAAAAAGTGATCCTTGTTGGTGACGGTGCCGTGGGTTCATCTTACGCTTTCGCACTTGTTAACCAAGGAATTGCACAAGAGCTTGGAATTATCGAAATTCCACAATTACACGAAAAAGCTGTTGGTGATGCGCTTGACCTTAGCCACGCCCTTGCCTTCACTTCACCTAAAAAAATCTACGCTGCTCAATACTCTGACTGTGCAGACGCTGACCTTGTTGTTATCACTGCAGGTGCTCCTCAAAAACCAGGTGAAACTCGCCTTGACCTTGTAGGTAAAAACTTGGCTATCAACAAATCAATCGTAACACAAGTTGTTGAATCAGGTTTTGATGGTATCTTCCTTGTTGCGGCTAACCCAGTTGACGTTTTGACTTACTCAACTTGGAAATTCTCTGGATTCCCTAAAGAACGCGTTATCGGTTCAGGTACTTCACTTGACTCAGCTCGTTTCCGTCAAGCACTTGCTGAAAAATTGGACGTTGATGCTCGTTCAGTTCACGCCTACATCATGGGTGAACACGGAGATTCTGAATTTGCGGTTTGGTCACACGCCAACATCGCTGGTGTAAACCTTGAAGAATTCCTTAAAGACACTCAAAACGTTCAAGAAGCTGAATTGATTGAATTGTTCGAAGGTGTTCGTGATGCTGCTTACACAATCATCAACAAAAAAGGAGCTACATACTATGGTATCGCCGTAGCGCTTGCTCGTATCACAAAAGCAATCCTTGATGACGAAAATGCAGTACTTCCACTTTCAGTCTTCCAAGAAGGTCAATACGGAGTTGAAAACGTCTTTATCGGTCAACCAGCAGTTGTTGGTGCACATGGTATCGTTCGTCCAGTAAACATCCCATTGAACGACGCGGAAACTCAAAAAATGCAAGCATCTGCTAAAGAATTGCAAGCAATCATTGATGAAGCATGGAAAAATCCTGAATTCCAAGCAGCTTCTAAAAACTAATTAAAAGAAGGTTCTCATTTCATGGGAGCCTTTTTCTTTTTGCACAGAACGATAAAATCATATTTTCCAAAACAAAAAGCCTGTCTCACAAGCTCAAATACTTGATATGACAGGCTTTTTCTAAATTCATTATTTAACAGCGTCTTTAAGAGCTTTACCAGCTTTGAATGCTGGAACTTTAGAAGCTGCGATTTTGATTTCTTTACCAGTTTGTGGGTTGCGACCTTTACGTGCAGCACGCTCACGAACTTCAAAGTTACCAAAACCGATCAATTGAACTTTTTCACCAGCTGCAAGGTATTCAGTTACCGCTGCAAATACAGCGTCAACTGCTGCTGCTGAATCTTTCTTAGTCAATTCTGTAGCTTCTGCTACTTTAGCGATCAAATCTTGTTTGTTTGCCATGTTAATAATTCCTCCAAATAATTTCTAATTAACAAATATAATCATATCCTAAAATTGCCCACAGGTCAAGTCAAAAACGCTATTTCTAACGATTTTTCTCTATTTTTTTAGGAATGATATCGAACTAAGATAGCCCACGCATTTTCACCTGTATGGGTTTGAATGATGGAACCTGTTTCCAGTACTGAGATTGGTTTTTCAACATAAGTTTGTAAAACACTTTTCATCTCATTGGCCCATTCATTAGTACCAGCGTAGGAAATTCCAATTTCTGCAACCGATTTATGAGAAAGGGTCTCGGCCAACTCGTCAAGCCATTTTTTAAATGTCTTAGCACCGCGCCCTTTTACGATTGGTCGCAGTTCATGCTCCTTCATTTGCATGACGACACGAATATTCAACAGAGAACTGAGCAAACCTGTCACACGTCCGATACGTCCACCCTTAACCAGGTTTTCTAATGTTGAAACGCCGATATAGAGTTCAGTATGATTTTTCACATCTTCCACACGTGCCAAGATAGTTTCTAAATCTTTTCCTTCTTGAGCAAGTTTAGCAGCTTCAACAACTTGAAACTTCATCGCCTGATCTGTAAAAGAACTATCAATAACGGTCACATCAGCGCTAGAGAGGCTTGCTCCTTGGCGAGCAGCTTCAACAGTACCAGATAGTGCATGGGACATGTGAATAGCGAGAATCTGGCTACCATCTTTACCTAGCTCTTCAAAAACTTCAGCAAATACTCCCACTGGAGGCTGACTGGTTTTGGGTAGGTTTTTACTTTGTTGCATGAGATGAAGGAATTCCCCCTCTTTCAAATCTGCATCAGAATAAAGGATACCATCAATCATCACTGATAAAGGAACAATGGTGATATTTAATTCTTTAACCACTTCTGGTTCAATAGTAACAGAGGAATCCGTTACAATTTTTACTTGTGTCATATCTTCAATCTTTCTATTCTTCTCAATAAGATAGGGATTTATCACTTTTATTATATCAAAAAATTGTTAAAAAATCATAATGAATCCAATGAAAAAGCTTGGAATTTTGGTATAATCTATCTATAGAAAAGCGAGGGAGAATCATGATCCGAAAAGTTCAGCCTATTGTCACTATCATACTTGGGGCAGCTATTTATGCCTTTGGTCTTACCTATTTTGTAGTTCCTCATCATTTGTTTGAAGGCGGAGCAACTGGTATCACATTGATTACCTTCTATCTCTTTAAAATTCCTGTCTCAGTGATGAATCTCTTGATTAACATCCCTCTCTTTATCCTCGCTTGGAAGATATTTGGTCCGAAAACTCTCTACTCCAGCCTTTTGGGAACCATTTCCCTCTCGATCTGGCTTGCTGTCTTTGAACGAATTCCTTTACAATTTGACTTGCAAGGTGATCTCATTATTGTCTCTTTAGTTTCTGGTGTTTTACTGGGAGTTGGTTTAGGAATTATCTTTAATGCTGGTGGTACAACAGGTGGATCAGATATTGTTGCTCGCATCCTCAACAAATACACCAATATTTCAATTGGAAAATTGCTTTTCTCGCTTGATTTCATTATTCTAATGTTGATTTTGATTATCTTCCAAGATTTGCGCCTAGTGACTTATACCCTCTTATTTGACTTTATCATCGCTCGTGTTATCGACCTGATCGGTGAAGGAGGTTATGCTGGTAAAGGATTTATGATTATAACTCAATTTCCAGATCGGTTAGCCGAAAAAATTAACGATGAACTCGGACGCGGCGTAACCTTTATATCTGGTCAAGGTTACTACAGCAAAAAGGATTTAAAAATTATCTACTGTATCGTCGGTCGAAATGAAATCGTTAAAATGAAGGATGTGATTCACCAAGTCGATCCTCAAGCCTTTATCACCATCACAGAGGCTCATGAAATTCTGGGGGAAGGATTTACTTATGTAAAAGATTAAAAAAGCTGGGAATTCCCAGCTTTTATTCTTCTTCAGAAAGCGTAGAGTGACGATAGCCATAAGTAAAGTAAATCACTAGTCCAACCAACAAAGCAAGTCCAAAGGCAATCCATGTTTCCTTGGTATACTGAAGCATAAAGGAAAGACAGATAAGAATGGAAAGGATTGGCAAAAGTGGCACCAAGGGAGTTTTGAATTCTCCTTCTTTTGGCATGCCCTTATCCTTTCTGAGCTTGATAATACCGTAGGCAAGCAAAATGAGATAAGCTAGCGTACAGATATTTAAAAAGGCAGCGATACTGGCTAGCGGAAAGACTCCTGCTGCAATGGCTGAAGCAACTCCTGTTAAGATGGTCGCATTTTTAGGAACGCGACTGGTCTTGCTTAATTGTTTGAAGCTTTGAGGTAAAAGTCCATCACGTGCTAAGCTATAAATCATCCGAGACAGAGCGTAGGTCATGGAAATACATACGGTTATCAGGGTGAGAATGGCTACAAGCGAAACATAGTTGGCTGCCCAACCGATACCAATACTCCGTAATGAAAATGCTACTGCATCGTCCACATTGAGCTTACTGTAGTGAACAATCCCTGTTAATACTAAGGTTACCAAGGCATAGAGAATAGTGACGATTGTCAGAGAAAGTACAATTCCGCGAGGAATATTTTTTTGAGGGCTTTGGATTTCATCAACTGCCATGGAAATAGACTCAAATCCGAGAAATCCAAAGAACATCAAAGATGCACCTGCCATAATCCCAGTGCTTCCTCCATAAATCTGGCCAAAGCCAAAGGGAGCAAAATTTGACCAATTTTCAGGCTTGATGTACCAAATACCAACTAGGATAAATAAGGCTAGAGCAGAAAATTTCAAGATTACTAGAAGCGAATTAAAGCGTAAGGCTGCCTTGGAATTTAATAAAACCAATCCCGTTACCAAGGTAAGTACTAGAATAGGTAGAAGATCGATATAGGTTCCCTGTTCAGGATTAAAGGTTCCATTCAAGGCTTGGGGCATGGAAATACCATAATCACTGAGTAAGCCCTTAAAGTAAGCTGCCCAGCCAGACGCCACACCTGAAACAGCCGTCATGAATTCCATGATGGTCAACCAGCCAGCAATCCAGGCTGGCAATTCTCCCAAAATCGCATAGAGATAACTATAAGCACCCCCAGTTGCAGGTACACGAGAGGCAAATTCTGCAAAAAAGAGAGCTGATAGAGAAACACACAGGGCAGAAATCACGATGGAAACCACTAGTGATGGACCGGCAAGTGTTGCTGCTGCAGTTCCTGTAATGGTAAAAATCCCAGTTCCTACCATGGCACCGATTCCCAATAGAATCAAATCCCACAATTTCAAATGGCGACGCATCTCTGTCTGTCTCAGACTGACATCCTTGGTTCTAAAAATATTCATACTTCATCTCCACTAAATGTAATTGTTTTATTTTACCATATAAAAGCATTTTTGTGAATATTTATTAGGTCCTTTTTGAAAAAAATCTGAACAGAAAGAGTTCCTGTTCAGATTTTGCATATTCTTATCCGACTGAACCTTCCATTTCATAGCTAATCAAGCGGTTCAGCTCAACTGCATATTCCATTGGAAGTTCTTTTGTGAAGGGCTCTACAAATCCCATAACGATCATCTCAGTTGCCTCAGATTCTGACAAACCACGGCTCATGAGGTAGTAGAGTTGTTCCTCTGAAATCTTAGATACTTTGGCTTCGTGCTCCAAAGCAACTTGTGAGTTGTGAATTTCATTAAACGGAATAGTATCTGATGCTGACAAGTCATCCATGATAATGGTATCACACTCGATATGAGAAACAGATTTCTTAGAGTTCTTGTTAAAGGTTACTTGTCCACGGTAGTCCACCTTTCCTCCGCCTTTAGCGATGGATTTAGACACGATAGACGAGCTTGTATGTGGAGCGTTGTGGATCATCTTGGCACCCGTATCTTGGTGTTGACCAGCATTAGCAAAGGCGATCGAAAGCATGGTACCACGGGCCCCTTCTCCATCTAGGTAAACAGATGGGTATTTCATGGTTGTTTTGGCACCCAAGTTACCATCAATCCACTCAACAGTCGCATCTTTCAAAGCTTTGGCACGTTTTGTTACCAAGTTATAGACATTATCAGACCAGTTTTGGATGGTTGTATAGCGCATGTAAGCTCCATCCAAAGCAAAGATTTCTACAATGGCAGCGTGCAAGCTATTGCTTGAATATGTTGGTGCTGTACATCCTTCTACGTAGTGGACGCTTGCTCCCTCATCAACGATAATCAAGGTACGCTCGAACTGACCTGTATTTTCGTTGTTGATACGGAAGTAAGTTTGAAGCGGAATATCTACCTTGACCCCTTTTGGTACGTAGATAAAGGTTCCACCAGACCACACTGCCGAGTTGAGGGCTGCCAACTTGTTATCAGTCGGCGGTACCAACTTCGCAAAATATTGTTTGAACAAGTCTGGGTATTCCTTGAGGGCAGAATCTGTATCTGTAAAGATGATACCTAACTTCTCAAATTCTTCCTTCATGTTATGGTAAACTACTTCTGACTCATACTGGGCAGAAGCTCCAGCTAGATGGGCACGCTCAGCTTCTGGAATCCCGATACGTTCAAAGGTTTCTTTGATTTTTTCAGGAACTTCATCCCAAGAACGAGCAGGTTTATCAGATGGTTTTTGGTAGTAGATTAAGTCATCAAAGTCAATCTCTGACAAATCTGCTCCCCATGTTTGCATGGGCATTTTTTTGAAGGTTTCATAAGACTTCAAACGAAATTCTAACATCCACTCAGGTTCCCCCTTGGCAGCAGATAATTCACGAATAACACCTTCGTTGAGTCCTTTTCCTGTCGATAGGACAGGCTCTACATCATCATGGAAACCAAATTTATATTCACCAAGGTCAATTGGTTTTGGTTCTACTCTTTCTTCAGCCATAATATCCTTTCTTTCTTCATTTCTAATGATTTATAAGACAAAAGAAACTTGTCTTATCTGTTATCTTGATTTTCAATTGTCTTCTTAAGAGCGTTCCAAGCTAGAGTTGCACACTTAATCCGTTGCGGGAATTTGGCAACACCTGATAAGAATGCCGCGTCTCCAAGTTGGTCTTGACGGTAATCCTTTTGACCTTGAACCATTTCAGAAAAGATGGTTGCAAGTTCTAGAATTTCTTGCTTGGTCTTCCCTAAAACGGCATCTGTCATCATACTAGCAGAGGCAGTTGAGATAGTACAACCCGAGTTTAGAAAAGCGATATCTTCCAAACGATTCTCTGCATCAAACTTGACAGAGAGATTGATGACATCCCCACAGGTTGGATTGTTGAGACTGATTTGCTCAGCGTCTTCTAACTTCCCTTGGTGATGTGGATTTTTCGAATGGTCCGCTACCACTGCCATATAAAGGCTATCTAGTTTAGAAAGTGCCATTGAAAAACTCCTTTGTCTTTTGTAAGGCATCGACTAGTTTGTCGCAATCTGCCTTGGTATTGTAGATATAAAAACTTGCACGAGCAGTTGCTGGGACGTCCAAATACTGGAGCAAAGGTTGGGCGCAGTGGTGACCCGCACGAACTGCTACCCCTTCATAATCCAGTGCTGTAGCTAGGTCATGGGGATGAAGATCGCCTAGGTTAAAGGCAATGACACCTGAACGTTGAGCCAAGTCCTGCGAACCATAAATGGTCAATCCTTCAATGGCCTGCAATTTTGGATAGACGTATGCAATCAGTTCTTGTTCATGGGCTTCAATGGCATCCATACCAATCTTTTCCAGATAATCAACTGCTGCAGCAAGTCCGATAGCACCTGCCATATTGGGAGTCCCAGCCTCAAATTTCCAAGGCAATTCCTTCCAACTGGCAGTTTGCTCATAGACGAAATCAATCATCTCACCACCAAATTCAAGAGGTGACATTTGTTCCAGATACTTTTCTTTACCATAAAGCACACCGATGCCTGTAGGACCAGCCATCTTGTGACCTGAAAAGGCGAAGAAGTCCACATCCAAGTCCTGGACATCAATCTTCATATGAGGCGTAGATTGAGCTCCATCCACCACCATGATAGCTCCAACTTTATGTGCCATTTGCGTGATTTCCTCGATCGGATTGACTACTCCAAGAACATTTGAGGCATGAGCTAGGGAGACAAATTTAACCTTATCAGTCAATTTAGCTCGCAAGTCATCCATATCCAAGGCACCGTCCTTGAGATAAACATAGACAAGCTCTGCTCCAGTCTTACGGCAGGCTTCCTGCCAAGGAATGATATTGGAATGGTGTTCCATGATAGAAATCAAGACCTGATCTCCCTCAGTCAAAACTTCCTCAGCAAAGCGTGCCACCCAGTTAAGACTGGTTGTCGTTCCTCTAGTAAAGAGTACTTCCTTTGTAGAGTCTGCATTGATAAACTTACGAATGGTTTCACGAGCAGCTTCATAGGATGCTGTTGCTCGCTCAGCCAAGGTATGAACCCCACGATGAACATTGGCATTGTCCTGCTTATAGTAGCGGTTGATTGTTTCCAAAACTGCTAGTGGTTTTTGTGTCGTCGCAGCATTGTCCAGATAGACCAGAGGTTCATCATTAACAATCTGGTCTAAAATTGGAAAATCCTTGCGAATCGCTTCTACATCTAACATAGGCTTCCCCTTAGCGTTTTGACAATTTTTCTTCGATCGTTGCAATCATTTCATCACGAACTTCCTTGACTGGAATCTCAACGATAACAGATCCAAGGAAACCACGAACAACCAAGCGTTCTGCAGTCGCCTTATCCAAGCCACGGCTCATGAGGTAGTACATATCTTCTGGATCCACCTGACCGATAGAAGCCGCGTGACCTGCAGTTACGTCATTTTCATCAATCAAAAGAATTGGGTTGGCATCTGAACGTGCTTGGTCTGAAAGCATAAGAACACGACTCTCTTGTTGCGCATCTGCTCCCTTAGCACCCTTGATAATGTGGCCAATACCGTTGAAAGTCAAAGTTGCTTTTTCAAGAATAACCCCATGTTGGAGGATATTTCCGATAGAGTTGCAACCATAGTTGGTTACACGGGTATCAATCCCTTGCACCTGACGACCACTTGAAAGAGCTACGACTTTAAGGTCAGCATGGCTACCGTTACCAATCAAATCGCTATCAAAGTCCGCAACGACGTTTCCTTCATTCATAACACCGATTGCCCAGTCAATGCTTGCATCGTTGCCTAGTTTACCACGACGGCTAATGTAGGCAGTGACATTTTCACCTAGACGGTCAATAGCCGCAAACTTCACTTGCGCACCAGAACGAGCAATCACTTCAACTGTGATATTGGCAGTTGCTTTTGCACTACCTCCACCTCTTGACTCTAGACGTTCAAGATAACTAATCTTGCTGTTTTTACCAGCAATGATAAGGATATGCTTGTTAAATGGCACATCGCTATCGCTGTCTTGGTAGAAAATACCTTCAATTGGTTCTGTAATCTCAACATTATCAGGAATGTAGAGAACAGCACCACTGTTAAAGTAAGCTGTATGGTAGGCTGCTAACTTGTCATCATCATACTTAACAGATGACATAAAGAATTCCTCGATAAGCTCTGGAATTTCTTCTAAAGCTGAGTGGAAGTCTGTAAAGACAACCCCCTGTTCAGCTAACTCAACTGGAGTTTGCTCAAAAACAGTTTGCGTTCCTACTTGCACCAACTTCAAGTGGTTATCTAAAGCCGTGAAGTCAGGAACATTTGCTGAAGGTTCACTTTCCGTAATCGTTCCATCACCTAGATTCCAACGGTGAAATTTCACACGCTCAATAACTGGCAATTCCAAACTCTCAATCTTATCAAAAGCTTTTTGACGGAGGTCAGCCAACCAGCTTGGTTCAGCATGCATTTCTGAAAAAAGTTTAATAGTTTCTTTAGTCATTTACTTCTCCTAAAAGATACGAGGGAATTACAATTCTTCCTTGTAGTCGTAGCCAAGTTCTTCAGCTAGTTTTGCGTATCCTTCACGTTCCAAACGAGCAGCCAATTCTGGACCACCAGAAAGGACAACACGACCTTCCATCATCACGTGTACCACGTCTGGTGTGATGTAGTTCAAAAGACGTTGGTAGTGAGTGATAATCATAGCACCAAAACCTTCGCCACGCATAGCATTCACACCTTTCGATACGACTTTAAGAGCATCAATATCAAGACCTGAGTCAATCTCGTCCAAAAGGGCAAAAGTTGGTTCCAACATCAAGAGTTGAAGAATTTCATTCCGTTTTTTCTCACCACCAGAGAAACCTTCGTTGAGGTAGCGCTCAGCCATTTCTTCTTTCATGTTGAGCAATTCCATCTTCTCGTCTAGTTTAGTGATGAATTCACGAACTGAAATCTTTTCATCATCTTCTTTACCAGCATTCATGGCTGCACGAAGAAACTCAGCGTTGGTAATTCCAGGAATTTCAGATGGGTATTGCATAGCAAGGAAAAGTCCCATACGCGCACGCTCGTCCACTTCCAATTCAAGGATGTTTACGCCATCAAACAAGACTTCACCTTTGGTAACTTCATAGTTAGGGTTCCCCATGATAGCGGCTGAAAGAGTCGATTTACCAGTACCATTTGGTCCCATGATAGCTGCGATTTCTCCTGTTTTCAGAGTCAGATTGACCCCTTTCAAAATTTCTTTTCCTTCAATCTCAACGTGAAGATCTTTGATCTCTAATACTGACATGATAGTTCCTTTCTTTTTCAAACATTTTGCTCAATACTTTAGGAAATTGCTTACAATCCCTAAAAAATAGGACAAAAGGTCAATAAATATACTCTACTAGTATAACAAAAAAAAGCCTAAAAGGCTTTGATTTTGTCTAGAAGCTGAGGGCTAATCCTTGCGGTTTAGGTGCTGATCAATGGCATCTACTATTTTCCCCATTACATAACTTAACCTAAAATTTCGAAAAAGTAGAATGGCCCAAAAGGCTGCCATGAAATAGCGACCCGTCATCCATGCTTCATTGAAAAAATAAGTCTCAGCAGCAGTAAATAGTGCTATCACGATAAATTGTTGTCTAGTCATAGGATTATTGTACCATGAAATCCACTTTTAGTCTTCTTCGACCATGACTTTATCAGCCAAAAATTCAAATCCTTCCGGAATCAGACTCTCTTCTTCTATCTCTTGATCTGCTTGAGAAGACTTGTTTTTAGCGGAAAAGGCTGCTCGAACCTCTTTCCATTCCTCTAGGGAAATTGCCAGGATTTCAGGTGAAAATCCAGCCGCTTGGCTAAGAATATTGCCAAACATGGTATTGAGGTTATCCCGTTTCATGGTTTGGCCTGCATTGAAATTAGACTCAAAAGCTAAAATAGCATGGTGTTCGTTGGCTGCGACCGGTTGAGAACCAACAAGCAGAGCCTTATCAGGTCCAGCTAAACTCTCAATCACTTCTCCCCACGCATTCTGTAGGCGAATCAAGTTTTGCCGTGCCAATTCAGGATTTTCAACAGCTTCTTGTAGGATAGCCTGAACCTTATTACGGTCTACTCGATAGACTGTCTTGGAAGTGGCTGGACGGCTAGGGACTGGCGCCACTTGTTTAGGAGCTGTGCCCACATTGGCAAGTTCTTGTTTGAGACGAGCGACTTCCTGTCTCAGTGCAGAAATTTCACTTTCGACAGCTTCTGAAAGCACTGGTTCAGGCTTAATCTCAGCTAAACGAATGGTCATCATCTCAGCGTAAATCTTGGGTTGCAAGCTGGCCTTCATATCTGCTAAACTCACTGTCGCTAGACGAATCATTTCAAAGAGACTTTCTTGGGAAAGAGCTAGATTGTCCATAAAAACTGGACTATGATGAGTATTTTCGCCACCTGTCTGAACAACTAGTAGATCACGCAAGTACTGCAAGAGATCCGTCACAAAACGAGTCATGCTCTTGCCATTTTCAAACAAAAGATTCAAAGAATCAAGCGCTTTTGAAACATCCTGCTGAGACAAGGCGGCTACATAGTCATCTAGAGCTGATAGACTAATAGTGCCTGTAATCTCCTCAGAAATAGCTGTCGTTAAAGCATTCCCTTGCATCAAACTCAAGGCTTGATCCAGAATAGACAAGGCATCCCGCATTCCACCTTCAGATCGTCTGGCAATGATTTCTACAGCATCTGGCTCAGAACTGATATTTTCTTTTTCTAAAATATGATGAATATGTTCCTTAATATCTTGCGTTTTAATGGATTTAAACTCAAAACGTTGAACACGTGATAAAATGGTTGCTGGAATCTTGTGCAATTCGGTGGTCGCCAAGATAAAGACGACATTTTGAGTTGGTTCTTCTAGAGTCTTCAAAAGCGCATTAAAAGCTCCAGTAGACAGCATATGAACCTCGTCGATAATGTAGACCTTATAACGTGCCAAACTAGGTGCATAGGTAGATTTATCACGAATTTCACGGATTTCATCAACTCCGTTATTCGAAGCCGCATCCATTTCGATAACATCTTCTAGGCTACCTTCTGTCACAGCCTGACAGATATAGCAGTTATTACATGGTTCTCCATCCACTTGGTTCGGACAGTTCATAGCCTTGGCAAAAATCTTGGCTACACTGGTCTTCCCAGTTCCACGAGGACCTGAGAAAAGATAAGCATGACTAATCTTTTCCTGCTCGACTGCTTGTTTTAGGGTTTTAGCCACAACCTCTTGACCTACCAGTTGTGAAAAAGTTTGGCTTCTATATTTTCGATAAAGTGCTTGATACATTAGGCTTTCTCCTCAAACATCGTAAAGTCCCATTCTGTCTTCTCAAGCAAAATAGCGACAAATTGTTCCAAGTAATCGCGGTCAATGGCATTATAATCCTCAATAAGAGAAGAGTCCAAGTCTAAGACACCTAGCAATCGACCATTCTTGAGCATGGGAACTACGATTTCACTCTTGGCCTTACTATCGCAAGAAATGTAGTTTGGATAGGTGCTCACGTCCCCTACTAAAACAGTCTCTTGAAACTCAGCAGCTTCTCCACACACACCTTTTCCAAGTGGGATGCGAATGCAAGAAACACCACCCTGAAAAGGCCCTAAAACCAACTCGCTACCATCAAACAGATAAAAACCTGCAAATACAGTATTCGGAAAGCGAGATTTTAGGAGGGCACTAGCATTCGAAAGATTGGCAAGAACGTTGCTCTCACCCTCTAGTAAATAAGAGAGTTCCTCGTTTAACAATTGATATTGTGATTGTTTTTCTGAATCTAACATAGAACTATTATATCAAAAATGAGAAAGAGACAAAAGAAAAATCCCTTGTTTTAAACAAAGGATTTTGTGATTATCAATTTGATTAAAGTTCGATATCACCGAACAAGTCAGCCATTGAGAATCCTGTTTGTGTTTCTGGAAGTTCGAAATCACGTTTTTCTTGACGTTTTGGACGACGTGGACGAGCAGCGCGTTTTTCTTCTTTTTGTCCTTCTTCTTGAGCTGGACGTTCTTCAAGAGCTTTGATAGAAAGTGATACGCGTTCTGCGTCAGCGTTAACATCAAGGACTTTAACAGTAACTTCTTGACCAACAGTAAGAGCTTCTTTTGGATTTTCGATACGTTTGTGTGAAATTTGTGATACGTGAACAAGTCCATCGATACCTGGCAACACTTCAACAAATGCACCGAAGTCAGTCAAACGTTTAACTGTTCCTTCTACTACATCACCTTTAGCCAATTTTTGCTCAACGCCATCCCATGGTCCAGGTGTTGTTGCTTTAAGTGAAAGTGACACACGTCCTTCTTCTTCGTTAAGATCAAGGATCTTCACTTCGATTTCTTCACCAACAGTTACAACTGATTTAGGTGATACGTTACGTTCATGTGACAATTCAGTCAAGTGAACCAATCCATCAACACCACCAAGGTCGATGAAAGCACCAAAGCTAGTGATACGAGCAACTTTACCAGTTACGACATCACCAACAGCCAATTTACCGAATACTTCAGCACGAGCTGCTGCAGTTGCTGCTTCAACAACTTCACGACGTGAAAGGATGAAGCGGTTTTCTTTAGGATCAACTTCTTTGATTTTAGCATCAAATTCTTGACCTACGAAACGCTCAGTGTTACGTACGAAACGAGTATCCAACATTGAAGCTGGGATGAATCCACGAACACCTTCAAATTCTACTGAAAGTCCACCTTTAACGGCACGAGTTCCTTTAACAGTAACAACTTCTTCTTCGCGTCCTACAAGTTTGTCCCATGCTTTGCGAGCTTCAAGGCGTTTTTTAGATACAAGGTATGTAACTGTATCAGTATCTTTACCAACTACTTGACGAAGTACAAGAACATCCAATACTTCTCCTACTTTCACAAAGTCATTGATATCTGCATCGCGATCGTTTGTCAATTCGCGAAGAGTCAAGACACCTTCAACACCAGTTCCAGAGATTGCAACGTTAGCTTGAGTCGCATCAACTGTCAATACTTCAGCACTAACAACATCACCAGGCTCAACTTGGCTAACGCTATTTAGCAAATCTTCAAATTCATTCATCTAAAAAATCCTCCAACAATCAAGTCTTTTCCAAAACTTGACATACTTATAATTTTTTTCCTAAGCACCCGCAAGAACATGTTCGTATTGTTCACGTCTTTCAATATAAAAATAAAATACCCTAAGATATTTTTCTTTTTATCTTGAATTTATTACCTAAGAACTGGGGTAGCTGGATTCGAACCAACGCATGAGGGAGTCAAAGTCCCTTGCCTTACCGCTTGGCTATACCCCAATGATGAGATGGAGAGAGAGGGATTCGAACCCCCGAACCCGAAGGAGCGGATTTACAGTCCGCCGCGTTTAGCCTCTTCGCTATCTCTCCAATGCTTAACGAAAACTATTATATCATGAAATTTTCAAAAAAACAAGCATTATTTTGTTAAATTATAGTTTTCAATCAAAATTTCCACAGCTTTTTCAAGTTTTTTATAAAAACTATCGACATTTCCATTCTTTATGATGGCAAATTGACTATCTAATTCGGCAATTTCACCAATGACCTTTTTCCCGATTGTCAAAACGTAACCTTCATAACTGTCTTTTCCAACAGTCACTTTTGCATCAGTTAATTGGATTTCAATTTTCTTATCTTTTTTACTCATACTTTACCTCTCTTCACTTTTTCTATTGTACAAGAAAATGCTCAAACTAGCAAGAAAAAACTCCATTTCAGCGTTACAACTGCTATGGAGTTCTTCTTTACTTCATGTCTTTTAGTCCACTTTGACAATCCATCCCTCCGGTGCTTCAATATCACCGAATTGGATACCAGTCAATTCGTCATAGAGTTTCCGTGTAACAGGACCTACTTCTGTTTCACTATAGAAAACATGGAAATCATCGCCATGTTGGATGCCTCCAATTGGCGAAATAACCGCTGCTGTTCCACAGGCACCTGCCTCTACAAAACGATCCAAATTGTCAATCGGAACATCACCTTCGATCGGTGTCAAGCCCAAGCGGTGTTCAGCCAAGTAAAGTAATGAGTACTTGGTAATAGATGGCAAGATCGATGGACTTAATGGCGTTACAAATTCGTTGTCTGCTGTAATTCCAAAGAAGTTGGCTGATCCGACTTCCTCAATCTTGGTGTGGGTAGCTGGATCTAGGTAGATAACATCTGAAAAATTACGTGATTTTGCCATTTTACCTGGAAGGAGACTGGCAGCGTAGTTACCACCTACTTTGGCAGCTCCTGTACCATGCGGGGCTGCACGGTCGTATTCATCCTGAATCAAGAAATTCGTTGGAACCAATCCACCTTTAAAGTAGTTACCAACTGGCATAGCAAAGATAGTAAAAATATACTCTTCTGCTGGTTTAACCCCGATGATATCTCCAACACCAATCAAAAGTGGACGAAGATAAAGGGTTCCACCTGTTCCATATGGTGGGACATATTCTTCATTTGCACGCACAACTGCTTTACAAGCTTCTACAAACATTTCTGTCGGAACTTGTGGCATCAAAAGACGGTCGCAAGTACGTTGCAAACGCTTGGCATTTTCGTCAGGACGGAACAATTGAATACTGCCGTCCTTGGTACGATAGGCTTTCAAACCTTCAAACGCTTGCTGTCCATAGTGGAGACTTGGAGAAGACTCTGAAATATGCAAGGTTGCATCCTCTGTCAATTCTCCTTGATCCCATTGACCATTTTTATAATGAGCGATATAACGATAAGGTAATTTCATATAAGAAAATCCAAGATTTTCCCAATCAATTGCAACTGTCATGTGTTTCTCCTTTATACTATTCAAACTATGTGTTCTATTCTACACTTTTCTAGTAAAATTTCAAGTATTATTTGTAATTTTCTGAAAATTTTCTCAACAAAAAGAAATCAGCCCTCTGGACTGATTCTTTTTATGGATTGTCTTTACCTTCTTTATAGACTTCTTTGAGGTAAGCATCAAAAACTTCTTCATCTGAAATGGTATCTGAGATAAAGCTTCCATTGCTAGTACGTTCTGACAAGTTGAGGTCTTGCAATCGACTCTCATAGATTGTTCCCTTGTTAGATTGGACAAGCAGAGTTTGGTCGTTTTCTTCTACTTCTGTACTAAAAAGATCACCAACGAAACCTTGCTCTGCAACTGCTCCAGCCAAGAAGACACGGTGCGGTTTGTTTTTCAACTCACGCAAGACTTGTAGGCCTCGTTTGGCACGGCTGGTCGCCGGAATTTCCTCAATGGAAACGCGTTTCAAGCTTCCACGTTGGGTCAAGAGGTAGAAGGATGAGGTGTTACAGATGAAGGCTGCCTGAAGTGCATCATCTGCTTTCAGGTTCATAGCCTTGACACCTGCAGCCTTGGCACCAACAACGGGAACCTCTTCGATATTGAAACGAAGGGCATAACCGTTTTGACTAATCAAAAGAACATCATCTAGTTTAATCGGAGCCACTGCTACAATTTGGTCTGTCTCGTCTTTGAGCTTAGCATACTTGACAGACTTCGACTTGTAGGTCCGCCATGGAGAGAATTCTTTGCGTTCTACGCGTTTGATTTGACCAAGGCGAGTTGCTGCAAAGTAGGTTGTCGCATCCTCAAACTGATCCACAACTTCAACATAGAGCACTTCTTCATTGGTTTCAAAGTTGGTAATCGTTTGGCTCAAGTGCTCTCCGATGTCCTTCCAGCGAATGTCTGCCAATTCATGGATTGGTCGATAAATGACATTTCCGAGAGTCGTGAACATCAAGAGGTGCTGGGTTGTCTTGGCAGTTTGTACAAAGATCAAACGATCATCATCACGCTTGCCAATTTCTTCCAGAGTGGATGCCGCAAAGGAACGTGGGCTAGTGCGTTTGATATAACCTGCCTTGGTCACGCTGACATAGGTATCTTCCTCAGCAATCAAACTAGCTGTGTCAATTTCGATTACTTTCGCAGTGTCTTCTAAAGTACTCAAACGCGGAGTCGCAAATTTCTTCTTGACCTCACGAAGCTCTTTCTTCATGAGATTGTACATAGTCCGTTCGTCACCAATGATAGCAGCAAGCATAGCAATCTTCTCACGAAGTTCTGCTTCTTCTTCCTGCAAGACAACCACGTCTGTATTGGTTAAACGGTAAAGTTGCAAGGTAACGATGGCCTCAGCCTGCTCTTCTGTAAAATCATAGCTAACCTTGAGGTTTTCCTTGGCATCAGCCTTATTCTCAGAAGCACGGATAAGGGCAATGACTTCATCCAAAATCGAAATCACGCGAATCAAACCTTCAACGATATGCAGACGTTTCTCAGCCTTTTCCTTGTCAAAGTGGGAACGCGCCAAAATCACTTCACGACGGTGGGCAATGTAGCTAGACAGGATTGGGACAATTCCGATCTGACGAGGCGTGAAATTGTCAATCGCCACCATGTTAAAGTTGTAATTGATTTGCAAGTCGGTGTATTTGAAGAGATAGTTGAGTACGAGCTCGGTATTCGCGTCTTTCTTGAGCTCAATAGCGATACGAAGACCGTCACGGTCAGACTCATCACGAACCTCAGCAATACCAGCCACCTTGTTATTGACACGAACATCATCGATTTTCTTGACGAGATTGGCTTTATTGATTTCATAAGGAATCTCAGTGATAACGATTTGTTCCTTACCACCTTTTAGCTTTTCAATATCAGTCTTAGAGCGAACGACCACGCGCCCTTTCCCAGTTTCATAGGCCTTCTTGATTTCGTCACGCCCTTGGATGATAGCTCCTGTAGGAAAATCTGGTCCAGGCAAGAATTCCATGAGTTTATCAACCTTGGCAGTCGGATGGTCAATCATGTAAACTGTCGCATCGATAACCTCAGCCAAATTATGCGGTGGAATATCCGTAGCATATCCAGCCGAAATCCCAGTCGAACCATTGACTAAGAGGTTGGGAAAGGCTGCTGGCAAAACCGTCGGCTCTTTCTCGGTATCGTCAAAGTTCCAAGCAAAAGGAACTGTCTTTTTCTCGATATCCTGAAGAAGATAACCAGCAATCTCAGACAAGCGCGCCTCAGTATAACGCATCGCCGCAGGCGGATCACCATCCATGGAACCGTTATTACCATGCATTTCAACTAGAATCTCACGGTTTTTCCAATCCTGAGACATACGAACCATGGCATCATAGATAGAACTGTCACCGTGTGGGTGAAAATTCCCCATGATGTTACCGACTGACTTAGCCGACTTACGGTAGCTCTTGTCAAAAGTATTGCCATCTTTATTCATCGAATAAAGAATACGACGCTGAACCGGCTTCAATCCATCCCGAATGTCTGGCAAAGCCCGGTCTTGAATGATGTACTTGGAGTAGCGACCAAAGCGCTCTCCCATGATGTCCTCAAGGGACATGTTTTGAATGTTAGACATAATAATTCTCTTTTTAGTGTTTTATTGTAAAGTAAATTTAACTGTTTCTTTGTAGGTAGTGAGAAAAGAAGAGCAATCCTACTAATCCTAGAATGAATAAAAGATTAATTTTAATAACAAATAAGCTAAGTAGGGTATTAATTAGGCCGTGAAAAATAGCGCAATAAAGGATCGACTTAGTCTTTTTGAAAACAGCTGCTAGAAGAATACTGAGATAAATTGCAAATAGACTGAATAATATAAAAGGCATCCTACTTTGGGAACTTCCAATCACAAACCATAAAGGTACATGCCATATTGCCCAAATACAACCTGTTATCAAACCGGAAATCCAAAAGGAGAATCTAGTTTCCAAAGTTGGTTGCAAGATGCCTCGCCATCCCAATTCTTCTTCGCCACCATAAACACAGACTGCACTCAAAAAAACAACAAACAAATTTCCTAGTGGAAAAGCCGGATTAAGCTCCTTAGATGAGAAAGCAATGACACCTGTCTGTACGAAAATTAGTAAAAGAAATAACAAAATATATTTCTTTGAGTCCCCCAAGATAAAAGAGACTACGCTTTTCATGGATTTTTGAGGCAAACAAGAAATGGCTGCAATTGTTGGACCGAAACCTCCTAGTAAATGGAGAAAAACTCCTAGTGGACTTGTTAGACTTAAGAGGCTCATTTGCGTCAGAAAAGCGAGCAATCCCCAACCAAATCCCCAAGAAATGAGAAAACTAATCAGTAAAAATTTTGTTATCTTATTATTTTGTAAATGTTTCATTTGTTTCGAGTCCCTCCTTAGCATACTGAATCATCTTCTCACCCACTTCCTTATCATAGTCAAAGCTCATCTTGTTAGCAAGGGATTGAGCTTCTTGGTGGAAAAGTTCCATGGTAGCAAATAAAGACTGAGTGATTTTTTCTAAACTGGAGAAATCAAGCAGATTTGAGAATTCCTTCTCTTTCTCAGCAGGTAAATAGTTAAAGAGATACTTGTAGTTCTTGCCAATATCAATCGTCCCCTTATCAGCTGCAACTTGCCAAGCCAAGACCTTCAAGAATTCTTGCTGACAAATCCCGTAGAGATGGTCAGTGGCATAGAGTAGTTGCTTGCGACAGATTCCCTTGACTACGTAAGCTGACACCCACCAAAATTCATTGCAGGCTTTTTCAAAATCTGTCTGACTAGCTAGACTTGTCCAAAAGCGTCGAAGACTTGGGGAATAAGGTTCAAATAAACCCTTCTTATCTTCTAAAACGGTGAATCCTGCTTCACTATCCACCCACTCCTGAATGTGCTCTTTGGGGCAGAGGGTCAAATCAATCCGATTGCCATCGTCAAAGAGCATGAGATACAGGCGACGGTGTCCCAGTACATTATACTGTTCAATCAAGCGTTTGCCAAACTGGTTCAACCAAGAAAGGTCTCTCGTCAGATTATCTAAATCGTCCACGACATAGACTACATCATAGTCTTGGAACTCGTCCTTGGAAGACTTTGGGTTTGTCCGCGAGCCGGACATGGCGACTGCATCGACCTGTAGCACTTTTGCGGTTTGCAAAATCACATCAAACATCTCGGGTTCAGTTCTCATGGGAATACCTGCCTTTTTAGTGAAAACTCTTGATTCTGTAAAGGATATGTCTATAAAGCGGACTGTCTGCTAGAACTTTTTCATTATCAAATCCCTAGGATTATATAAGACGAAATATTTTGGAAAATAATCCTAGGAATGAGGAAGCATTAGATTTATAGCCATCCCATTGCAATCATAGCGTCTCTTAACGAGTTATATCCCTTGATATCTCCACCGGTACAGCCATGAGTTACAGAAGCACTCCCATCTTCTCCATGATATTTCAGATAAATTTTTCCCTCACTAATAAAAGGTCTAAAATACTTGTTTCTTCCTGTTCGTTCAGTATATTGACTACCTTTCAAAGAATTTTCCAGCGTATTTATCTGTTCTTTTGTAAAAAGGATAATCCCTTTCTCCTCTTCTGTAGTAAAAGAATGAATAAGTTCACCCTCGCTAATAATTGTTCCAAACTTAATTTCAGGAATAGATTGGTTTCCTATCTTATCTTTTGCCTTATTAGAAGTTTTATAAATCCCAAGCACTTTTTCTTGAAGTACTAAAGCAAAATAATGCTCTTCACCAAGTAGTTCGGTTGAATCATTACTATTCTTAAAATATTTTCGATATTCTCCGTTATATCCATTTTTATAAAACTCTCGATAGCTGTTATATTCCCGATAGTCGCCCATAACTGATAAATCAAAATCAATATCACAATTCGGAATAAATACATGTTTTCCTATAGCTTGATCATTTTCATTAGGTTTTAAAGTTGTATAATAAATTTCCGTTCCAATAGGATATTTGTCTATTGAATCTTCTGACTTTTTATAAATCGCCTTTACTTCATAGAAAACCTCTCCACTTTCAGTATCCTTGAAAAACTTTTCAACTTCATCTTCAAAATAAGCTTGGCTATATCTTGGAGCTCCCTTAGTCTGATGGTTTGCACTAGCAAACTGAGTAATCAAATTTTTTTCTTTATCGTTAATGGCTTCATCTTTCCAAATCCCTTTTTGCTTGAAATCGGGAGTTAAGCACTGATACCCATAAATGAATTCATGGAAACCACGTCCCAAAATATGACCAATATTAAAATGATTAATTCCAATTTCTTTCGGATAGTTCTCTGGTGTTTTTTTATTTTCGGGAGCTTCTTTTCCTGTTTTTCTGGACCCTTTCAAAACACATGACCACCCTCGTCTAAAGTAATCAGAAGCCTCTTCTTTAATTTCCGACACTTCCTTTGTATAGTCCACTTCTATTTTAAAGTAACATCCTGATTCACAAAATTCTAACTTAATAGAATGTGTTTCTCTATCAATAAAAGTAAGTCTAGACAATCTTTCATTTAACCCACTATTTTCTAATAAAGAGACCAATTCGTCCTTATCTTTCAATCCAAGCCTAGTCAGAACATCTGATTCTTTCATAAGAGTTCTCCTTTTTCACAGTCCAAGACTTTAATTTTGAATGTATTTCAAAATTATATTGTAATTTTTGTTATTCTTTTCTTTGAAACGACTACTAAGAGAATCATTTATTTCTGGCTCAGTATATGAAATAGGTGGGCCATTGTATTTAAATAATTTATGAAACTCATCCTCTTCGCCAACATACACCGGAATATCATAAAAGAGTTCCCCTTTGTTATCTTGATACTGATCACCTGTAATATCAACTATTATATCTTCGTAGGCAACTAACCAAGCATGAGAATCTCCTTCCCATCCAGAACCATATTCACCAGAAACATATAATGATTCAATTCCTTTTTCATATAAATACCTCTGAAGGTAGTCACTTACATAGCTACAACATCCTACAGGAAAGTTTATTAGGTTATGATCAATTTCTCCCGCCTGAATTGCTTTTTCAATAGCTTGTCTATATTTTGTTGCTATTTCTTTCAATTCATTTATCATAACTTGTTTATTTTGCATTATTCAGAACGCCCCACTCTCTTCCAGCGTAAACTTGACATTGTCCTCAATCCACTTGCGGCGTGGTTCAACCTTGTCACCCATGAGGACATTGACACGGCGTTCGGCGCGTGCTAGGTCTTCGATTGTAACACGGATAAGGGTACGCGTTTCTGGATTCATGGTTGTTTCCCAGAGCTGGTCCGCATTCATCTCACCAAGACCTTTATATCGTTGGAGTGTTGCGCCTTTACCGAACTGATTACGGAGTTCTTCTAGCTCTCCGTCCGTCCAAGCATAGGCCACTTCTTCTTTCTTGCCTTTTCCTTTAGACATCTTGTAAAGAGGCGGAAGGGCGATGTAGACATGTCCTGCCTCAACTAGCGGACGCATGTAGCGGTAGAAGAATGTTAAAAGAAGAGTTTGGATATGAGCACCGTCAGTATCCGCATCGGTCATAATAATGATCTTGTCATAGTTAGCATCCTCAATAGAAAAGTCTGCTCCGACACCTGCACCGATGGTATAAATCATGGTATTGATTTCTTCATTTTTGAGAATATCTGCCATCTTGGCCTTGGCTGTATTGATCACCTTACCACGAAGAGGCAAAATAGCCTGAAACTTGCGGTCACGACCTTGTTTGGCAGAGCCACCGGCAGAGTCCCCCTCGACTAGGTAGAGTTCATTCTTAGCTGGATTTTTAGACTGGGCTGGCGTTAATTTACCAGAAAGCAATCCCTTATCTTTTTTGTTTTTCTTGCCATTGCGACTCTCATCACGCGCTTTACGTGCTGCTTCACGGGCATCACGCGCCTTGATAGCTTTGCGAATAAGATTGGAAGCCAGTTCCCCATTTTCCATAAGGAAGAAGGTCAACTTATCAGCCACAATCCCATCCACAACTGGACGAGCTAGTGGGCTTCCAAGTTTGTCCTTGGTCTGACCCTCAAACTGGAGGTGTTCTTCAGGAACCAGAATAGAAAGAACAGCTGCTAGTCCTTCACGGTAATCTGACCCTTCAAGATTTTTATCTTTTTCCTTGAGAAGTCCCGTCTTACGCGCATAATCGTTCATGACCTTAGTAATGGCTGACTTAAGTCCTGTCTCATGCGTTCCACCGTCCTTAGTACGAACGTTATTGACAAAGGATAGAATGTTATCTGAGAATCCATCATTGTACTGGAGGGCAACTTCCACTTGGAAACCATTGTCTTCGCCTTCAAAGTATAGGACTGGCGTCAAGGTTTCCTTGTCTTCGTTCAGATAGGAAACAAAGTCCTGAACTCCGTTCTCATAGTGGAACTCAATCGCTTCATCTGTTCGTTTGTCTGTCAAAGACAAGGTGACATTTTTTAAGAGAAAGGCTGACTCATTGAGACGTTCTGAAATGGTATTGTACTTAAAGTCTGTCGTAGAAAAAATCGTCGCGTCAGGCATGAAAGTGACTTTGGTACCTGTCTTAGACTTGGGTGCTGTACCAATTTTCTTCAAGGTCGTGACAGGTTTTCCGCCATTTTCAAAACGTTGCTTGTAGACTGTACCGTCACGAGTAATTTCAACTTCTAGCCAACTAGAAAGGGCATTAACAACGGAAGAACCCACCCCGTGGAGACCTCCAGATGTCTTATAGCCACCTTGACCGAATTTTCCTCCAGCGTGGAGAATGGTAAAGATAACCTCAACGGTTGGAATTCCCATGGCGTGCATCCCAGTCGGCATCCCACGACCGTGGTCTTGAACCGTCAAACTCCCGTCTTTATTGATGGTCACATCAATGCGGTCACCAAATCCAGACAAGGCTTCATCGACTGCATTGTCGACGATTTCCCAGACTAGGTGATGGAGACCCGCACCGTCGGTCGATCCAATATACATCCCTGGACGTTTACGGACCGCATCCAACCCTTCTAGCACCTGAATGGCGTCATCATTGTAGTTATTAATATTGATTTCCTTTTTTGACACAAGGAACCTCCTATTTGTTCATCTTTTCTATTTTACAGGTTTTCTAGGGATTTTGCAAAGCTTTTCCCTTTCAGCCGTCACAATTTCACAGGATATTCTCTGACTTTCTATACCATTTCATGGTATAATAGGTCTATGATGACATTTGTATTATTAATTTTAGCTTATCTGCTAGGTTCAATTCCATCTGGTCTTTGGATTGGACAAATTTTCTTTCAAATAAATCTGCGTGAACATGGTTCTGGAAACACCGGAACAACCAATACTTTCCGAATTTTAGGTAAGAAAGCAGGTATGGCAACCTTTGTGATTGACTTCTTTAAAGGAACCTTGGCCACTCTCCTTCCAATTCTTTTCCACCTACAAGGTGTATCACCTCTTGTTTTTGGACTTTTGGCTGTCATTGGACATACCTTCCCTATTTTTGCTGGCTTTAAAGGTGGCAAGGCTGTCGCAACCAGTGCTGGAGTGATTTTCGGATTTGCGCCTTTTTTTTGTCTCTATCTAGCAGTTGTATTCTTTGGAAGCCTCTATCTAGGTAGTATGATTTCCCTGTCTAGCGTTGTTGCTTCTATTGCTGCTGTAATTGGAGTTCTCCTATTTCCACTATTTGGATTTATCCTGAGCAGCTACGACCCTCTCTTCATCCTGATTATCCTAGCACTTGCTAGCTTGATTATCATTCGTCACAAGGATAATATCACACGCATCAAAAATAAAACTGAAAATCTTGTCCCTTGGGGATTGAACCTAACTCATCAAAATCCTAAAAAATAAAACGCCAGTTTAAAACTGGCGTTTAAAGATATTCAATTACACTAATATCCTAGTGTGGAATTTTAATAGATAAATTTTCTAAGCAATAATTTTCATGGTGGAAATAAAAATGAAAAATATAATTAGTGACCGTATCTCAAATAAGCAAATTATAAAAGATTTTATTAGCAATTTCATTGGCTCTTTGAGCGGGAAATCTTTCAATTTTGCTTTAGGTTTGATGCTACTGGATCAAACAAAATCTGCAATGAGTTTTGGGATTAATATGATTATTTATCCTTTAGTCAGTTTGATTTTCTTAGTTCCCATTGGTAATCTAGTAGATAGATACCCACACAAGAAAATTTTGATATATAATTTCATCTTTAGAATTTTTACCTTTCTTTTATTCTATGCTTTTTATTTTCTTATGGATTCTTCG
>NZ_RJPH01000013.1:0-39658 GCF_003944205.1 Streptococcus oralis subsp. dentisani | reverse complement strand
TTCCGATTTCAAAATGCCAAAGAAAGATTCCATCATACCGTTGTCTGGGCTGTTACCTTTACGTGACATAGATGTTTGGATTCCCTTACTCTCTAAAAACCTGTGATAAGAATCGTGTTGGTATTGCCATCCTTGATCACTATGGAGACTCGTATTCTCATAGTATTTCTCTGTAAAGGCCTGCTCCAGCATAGCTTTCACTTGTTCTAAATTAGGAGAACAAGAAAGATTATAGGCGATAATTTCGCTATTAAAGCCTTCTAAAACAGGCGATAAATACAATTTCTGTATGCTATTTGGAATAGCAAACTCTGTCACATCCGTATAGCACTTTTCCATTGGCCTTGATGCTTCAAACTGACGTTGAATCAGGTTGTCTGCTTTCTTACCAATCTCTCCTTTGTAGGAAGAATACTTTCGTTTCCGACGAATTCGAGCACTTAAACCAAGGACCTTCATCAGACGTTGAACTTTCTTATGATTCACTGTAAAACCACGATTTCTTAGTTCAAGAGTAATTCTACGATAGCCATAATTTCCTTTATAGTCATTATCAATGGCCTGAATTTCGATTTTAATATCTTGATTCTTATCTGGTTTATCTAGCTGTTTTAAGTGGTAATAATAGGTTGAACGGGCAAGCTTAATAATCTTTAGGAGAATGTCTAAAGAAAACTCTGTTACCAATCCTCGGACAATTTCCGTTTTTCTTCTGTCTCTTTTTCCTCCTTCAATCGGAGTTCTCTCAACTTTTTTAGAATGGCATTCTCCGCTCTCAGGTACTCATTTTCTGCTTGAAGACGTTCTAATTCTGTCATTTCTTCAGGTTTCTTCTTTGGCTTACGTCCCATTTTAGGCGGTCTCCCTTTTGTTTTCTCAACAATAGTATACGCGTTTTTCTTGTATTTCGCTAGCCAGTTAAGAAGTATCGTACGACTTGGGAGACCGTATTCAAGAGAAACTCTATCTTTAGTCCAGCCTTCATGTAAGACTTTATTAATCATTTCTTGTTTTAATTCAGGAGAATAGTAACGATCAATCAATTTAATCATGTATCTAAGATTAGAATTGTTTATCCCAAATTTATTTGAAAGCTTCTCTAAGCCATATCCTTGTTTTCTAAGTTCATAGATCTGAACTTTATCTTCATAACTCAATTTCATAATAAAAACACCCCAAAAGTTAGATTTTTTCTGTCTAACTTTTGGGGTGCAGTTCACTGGAGCTGGTATTTATTTTTCGATAATTTTGTGGGCGATCAACTGACGGTAACAAATCTGTCTATTATTTTTCGCGTCATTGATAATCTGCAAAATCGTTTCAAATGATGTTCGTCCAAGTTCCAGACTATTGATATCGACATAGGCTACTAGGTCGAGTCGAGGATTGACAGAGTCAAAACTTAAGACGGGAACATTTAACTGATGCTTACTAATGTAGTCGCAAACCCCTTCAGCCAAAAGGCTGTCGGTTGTGATGATAGCATCAATCTGCGGATCATGCTTAAATAGGAGTTTGCTGAATTGATAACCTTTTTCTTCTAGAAATTCATTTGCAAAGTAGGTCAGGTTGGTATCCATCGGAAGTTGATGTTGTTTGAGTGCCAATTCGTAACCTTTTAGACGATCTTGTGTAACGAAAAGTTTCTTGGTTCCTCCGATAAAGGCAATTCTGCTGCATCCCTTTTTGATGAAATACTCAGTTGCATCAAAACCGGCTTGGACATTATCATTGTCGACAAGTGGGATAAAGGGTGAAAGGGATTTTCCGAGGATGAGGAAAGGAAACTGTTCTTCCGCTACGAGCTTCACTAGTGGATCTTCTTCTTGAGCGTAGAGGAAAATCAAACCATCGACACGTTTCCCATAGACCATTTGTGAGATGGCATTGAGACGCTCCTTCTCATCTTTCCCTGTTGCAATCTGAATAGCATAGTGGTTCTCAGATGCGACTTGGGCGATCCCTCGTAGGACAGATGGGAAGAAAGGATTTTGGTAGAAGGCATCCGAGTCGTCAGGCAATACCAAACCGATAACCTGAGTATAGCTACTCACCAAACTACGAGCATTGAGATTGGGATGGTAATTGAGTTCCTTCATAGCCTTGCGAACTCGTTTTTTGGTTTCATCGCTAATCGTTGATTTGTTTTGAATAACGCGGGTTACGGTTGAAGGTGAGACACCTGCAGCCTTGGCCACATCTTTAATCGTAACGGGCATAAAAATCTCCTATTTATGATAATCTGGATCACGGAAATGTGTCTTGTAAAAAATAGTGACCAGATAAAGAACAAAAAGAATGTTTTGTACAGTGATAAGGGTTGTCATATTTTGGCCAAAAAGTCCCAAAACAAGCGTAATCAAAGTTGGTAATCCTAAACAGTTCAAGATAAAATGGTAGCACTCTTTAAAGCTCCTAAATGAAAAGAGGCGTGATTTTTTGGTGATATAAAGGAAAAAGCTAGCTCCAAGAGAGACAATGAAGAAATTCAATCCAAAGAGGAAGCTTGCACCAAGGACGAGAAAGAGACTGATATAGACACGGTTCTGTTGGTACCAGTCTTTAGAAATAGCCTGGGTTAAAGCTTCCTTGCCCTGGAAACTCTCCGTTTGAATCGCGTGGTAGCGAATGCGAGTCAATTCCTTACTTTCCTTACTGATGACGAGTTCTTCCGTATCAAAATGCAGTTGTAGGTCCTTTGGCAATTCTTTGCTTTGGCTTGGACCGATCAAAAGAGAAGGCTGCTGATTCTTAGTGCCTGAGTAGTTCAGCTTTCCATCTACGATTTGTACATTCTCTGACAAGTCCATGATGGCTTCATCTGTCAGTGGAGTGTAGACATTATCGATAAAGGTATCCAGTGGATATGTCTCCTGAGAGCTGTTTTGAATGGCAATCGGAACCATAGACAAGCTGATGAGGAAAATGCTCGTAAAGAGAAGCTGAAACCAGTTGAGGCCGAAACGTTTTGATAGGGGCTTACGAAATCCCCAGATACTAGAGAAATACGAGAATGGATATGGAAGCATAGGCATCTTTCTAAAAGTGTTTTCTATATGAGTATTATTATATAGAGAAATGTGCTTTATTTCAAGTCTAGTAGAGAAATTGCTTTTTGAAAAGCGGATTTTGCTACTATTTGTGGTCTTGTGTCTGATCTTTCAACTTTACAAGTAAGATCCAAAATGAAAAAGGGTGGCGGGGATAAATTATCCCTTGTCGCCACCACTTGTAAGTCCTGAAACAAAGTTCTTTTGTAGGAAGAAGAAGAGAATACAGATTGGAAGGGCGATGAGGATAGCACCTGCTGAGAAGTAGGCGATCTTCATGTTTTTCACATTGCTAACGAAGGTTTGGAGACCAACGGCAACAGTAAAGTATTCTTTCTCACGAAGCAAGAAACTAGAGAGAATGTAGTCTCCGAAAGGTCCCATGAAGGCCCATAGAGCTTGTACAGCCACCATTGGGCGAACGAGTGGGAGAACAATTTGCCAGAAGCGGCGGAAGTGTCCAGCACCATCTAGTTTTGCAGATTCGTCTAGAGACATTGGCACGGTATCGAAGTAGCCTTTCATGAGCCAAGCATTCATCGGGATACCTCCACCGACATAGAGGAAGATGAGGAACCAGCTATGGTTAAGGGCGTTCAACATAAGTGCCATAACGAAGAAGGCTGTCAAAGCGGCCATAGTTGGCACCATTTGGATGATCAAGAAGAAGACCAAACTTTGCTTACGAGCCAAGAAGTTGTAACGACTGTAGGCGTAACCTGCAAGTACGATGATACTTGTTTGAACAGCCATTGTGATAAAGGCAATAATCAAAGTATTAAGGTACCAAGTGCCATACAAGGTTTCGGTGAAGAGCCCTTTAAAGTTATCAAAATTGAAGTCGATGTTAGTATCTAGTTTAAAGGCTGCGACGTTACCTGCTTTGAAGGCGGACATGATGGTGATCAAAAGTGGGTAGATGATCACGATTGATAGGCCAATCAAGTAGAGGTAAGTGAGGGTTTGAGTCAGTCTACGTTTGAGTTTGATTGAGTTATTCATCTTAGACGTCCTCCATATCAAATGCGTGTAGTTTCTTGAATGCGATCATAGAGATAGAGATGACAATGATTGAGATAATCAAGGTAACAGCTGCCGCCATAGAGTATTGAGGAGATGTACCTGTTGTCAAACGGTAAATCCATGAAATCAAGATATCAGTTGAACCAGCTCCGCCTCCGACAGTACCAGGACCTCCACCATTAAAGAGATACATGATAGAGAAGTTGTTAAAGTTGAAGGTGTATTGGCTAATCAATGTTGGAGCTGCAACAGCCAAGATCATTGGGAAAGTGATGTTGCGGAATTTTTGCCAAGCATTAGCACCATCGATGTAAGCCGCTTCGTAGAGGTCGTTAGGAATAGACTGCAAGATACCCAAGGTCAAAACGTAGATGTATGGGAATCCAAGCCAACCTTGCATCATAATCAAGGCAACCTTAGTCCAAGTTGGATTTGTTTTCCAAGGGATAAGAGCTCCATCTAGGAAAGGAAGGACCTTAGACAAAAGAGGCAAGACTTGGGTGTTGATGGCACCGACACTATCATTAAACATGTTTGAGAATGTCAAGATAGTGATGAAGGCTGGAACAGCCCAAGGAAGAAGGAAAATAACACCAAAGATACGTTTTCCTTTGATAAATGGTTGATTAGCAATGATAGCGGTGAAGATACCAATCACAATCTGCAAAGTAGAAGCAGACAAGGCCCAGATAATAGTCCAAGAAAGAACCGAACCAAAGGCTGAACGGAAGGTACTTAAGCTCCAGATATTTGTGAAGTTAGTCAAACCAACCCAGTCCAACAATTTGTTTGGTGGCAAGTGTTGGAAGTCGTAGTTGGTAAAGGCGATCATCAAGGTTACGATAACTGGGAAGATAATCGCAAATGTCATCGCTACATACGATGGGATAATCAAAAGGTATGGGAATCCATTCTCATAAATACCTTTAATCATATCCTTGAAGGTACGAGCTACAGGAATACCATTGTTGATACGTTTAGCAGTCGTATGTGCGTCCTTGATATTAAAGATATAAAAGAGCAGGTAGACGACAACAAAGATAGAGTGGAAGGCACCACGAATCAGCATGAAAAGTGAATTGTCACGACCAGGCTTTTCACCAAGTGTGATCAAATTGCTCAATTCAGGGCTTGCAAGTGTTAGAAAATACAGAACAAATAGAACAGTAACACCAAGAAAAATAAATCCTTTAGCTTTTTGTTTGTTATAGATTTGTCCTAAACCAGGAATGATTGACAGCAAGGCTGCTTTGCGAGGCTGTTGTTTTTCCATGATTACTCCTTTCATAGGATGCGAGATAAAACTCGGGTTCAATCGCAAGATACGCATATCTGATAAGAAACGCATCTATACATTCAAAGGGGGATTTCACTTCCACCCCCCTTGAACAAATCAATTATTCACCAAATTTTTGTTTGATTGTTTCTTTGATCAATGTTACAGCATCGTTAGCAGCTGTTTTCGCATCTTTTTTACCACTTACAGCTTCAAAGAGCATTGTTTTAGCTGGGTCCCAAACAGCTGACATTTGTGAGATGTTTGGCATTGGTTGAGCGTTCTTGAACTGTTCAATCACGGCTGTTGTCAACTCATCTTTTTTACCTTCAGCATAAGTACGAGCTTCTGTGTTAGCTGGGATTTCGTTGGTTGCATCGTAGAAGGCTTTTTGTTGTTCAGTTGATACAAGGAAGTCTACAAATTTTTGAGCAGCTTCAAGGTTCTTAGTGCTTGATGGAATGATCCAAGCTTTACCACCACCGAATGTTTCGTAGTTTTTCCCGTTTGGAAGAGTTGGGATAGTAGCAACACCGTAGTTTACTTTAGCATCTTTGAATGCTTGAGCTTTCCAAGGACCATCGATGATGGCAGCTGTTTTACCTTCTTGGAATTGAGTTTGGATTAAGTTTGGAGCTCCTTCAGTATCTTGCATACCTTTAGGCCATTTTTCGTACCAAGATTTAGCGTAGTTGATAGCTGTAATGGCACCTTCGTTTGCAAGTCCGATGTCTTTAGGATCTTTACCGTTTTGTCCGAATACGTAACCACCGTTACCAGCAAGAAGTCCATATGAGTAGTAGAAGTTTGTCCAGTCAGCAAGGAAGGCAGTTGTTTTACCATCTTCACCAGCGAAAGCGTATTTGCTGTCCTTAGCAAGATTTTCTAGGTCACCAAAAGTTTTAGGAGCTTCTTTTAGCAAGTCTTTATTGTAGTACAAAACGAGTGATTCGATAACGGCTGGAGCACCATACACTTTACCACCAACAGTTACAAGAGATTTTGTTTTATCGTCTGTCTTTGCACCGTCGCTAAGAGTAACTTCTGAAAGTTGTCCGTCAGTACCAAGGCTACCTACACGGTCGTATGGAGCCATCATGACATCAGCAGCTTTACCAGATTGGTTGTCAAGTGAAAGATTGTCAAGACCACCCATTTGGTCTCCTGTTTTGATAGTAACTTTTACACCTGCTTCTTTTTCATAAGCTTTTGCAGCTGATTCAGCAAAGGCTTTATATTGGTCTTCAACATAGAAAGTGAGTTCTTTTGCTTCTGAAGAGCTAGTATCAGCCGCTTTATCAGCAGATTTGCTTCCGCAAGCTACCAAGAGCAAGCTAGCAAGAGTAGCAGTTCCGAGCACAGCAGCGCTCTTCATGAATTTAGATGACATAGTGTATTCCTCCTAAAGAATAACAAAAATAATTTAATGAGAAAACGCAAACGTTTTCTTTTATGTGCCTAGTATAGCACAAACAGAAAACGGTTGCAAGCATTTTTAGAAAAAATTTTAAAAAAATTTTAAGGTTTCAAATTTTTATCAATGCCTTTATATAGGAAAAAACTTCAACTTTTAGTTTTTCTCGCTTTGAAAATGTCTAAGGGAAACGATTGCGTAAATTTGGCTAGATTTTTCAGAAAATAGAGCAGAAGTTTGGAATGAATTATCTTAAATCAGAAAATCTTTAAAATTTTTTTGGCTCATTTCATAAAATATCAGTGGGAACAAGTTTTGTTTGATTAAAATAATTCAAAAAAATTTTTTAAAAACGCTTGCATTTGTGTTTGAAATACGCTATACTTAAATTAACGCAAACGTTTGCGCCTTGATTGCGCAACGTTTTATAACAAACACATGAGGTGCTATTATGAAAAAACGTCAAAGTGGTGTGTTGATGCACATCTCTTCTCTACCAGGAGCATACGGAATTGGATCATTTGGTCAGACTGCCTATGATTTCGTTGACTTCTTGGTTCGTACGAAGCAACGTTACTGGCAAATCCTCCCTCTTGGGACAACAAGCTATGGAGATTCTCCATACCAATCATTCTCAGCCTTTGCTGGAAATACGCATTTTATCGACCTTGATATCTTGGTAGAACAAGGCCTGCTCGAAGCTAGTGACCTTGAAGGTGTTGACTTTGGTAGCGATGCATCTGAAGTTGATTATGCGAAGATTTATTACGCACGTCGTCCGCTTTTAGAAAAAGCAGTTAAACGCTTCTTGGAAGTGGGTGATGTCAAAGATTTTGAGAAATTTGCTCAAGACAACCAATCATGGCTTGAACTCTTCGCAGAATATATGGCTATTAAAGAGCATTTTGACAATCTTGCTTGGACAGAATGGCCAGATGCAGATGCTCGTGCGCGTAAAGCTTCAGCACTTGAAAGCTACCGTGAGAAATTGGCAGACAAGTTGGTTTACCACCGTGTGACTCAATACTTCTTCTTCCAACAATGGTTGAAATTGAAAGCCTACGCTAACGACAACCACATTGAAATCGTTGGAGACATGCCTATCTATGTAGCGGAAGATTCAAGCGACATGTGGGCAAATCCACATCTCTTCAAGACAGATGCCAATGGTAAAGCAACTTGCATCGCAGGATGCCCACCAGATGAGTTTTCTGCCACTGGTCAGCTTTGGGGGAACCCAATCTATGACTGGGAAGCGATGGACAAAGACGGTTACAAATGGTGGGTTGAACGCTTGCGCGAAAGCTTCAAAATCTACGATATCGTTCGTATCGACCACTTCCGCGGTTTCGAATCTTACTGGGAAATTCCTGCTGGTTCCGATACAGCAGCACCTGGTAAATGGGTGAAAGGCCCAGGCTATAAGCTTTTTGCAGCTGTTAAAGAAGAGCTTGGTGAGCTAAACATCATCGCAGAAGACCTTGGTTTCATGACAGATGAAGTTATCGAGTTGCGTGAACGCACTGGCTTCCCAGGAATGAAGATTCTTCAATTCGCCTTCAACCCAGAAGACGAAAGTATCGATAGCCCACACTTGGCGCCAGCTAATTCTGTTATGTACACAGGAACACACGATAACAATACAGTCCTTGGTTGGTACCGTAATGAGATCGACGATCCAACTCGTGAATACATGGCTCGTTACACAAACCGTAAAGAGTATGAAACAGTGCCACACGCAATGCTTCGCACAGTATTTTCATCTGTTAGCTTCATGGCTATTGCCACTATGCAAGACTTGCTAGAACTAGATGAGTCAGCTCGTATGAACTTCCCATCTACTCTTGGTGGAAACTGGTCATGGCGTATGACAGCAGATCAACTCACACCAGCTGTTGAAGAAACTTTGCTTGACTTGACTACAATTTATCGCCGAATTAATGAAAATTTGGTAGAATTAAAGAAATAAGACAATATCAGGAGACACAAAAATGTTACCATTAAAAGAATTTGTACAAAAGCATTACAATAAAACCATTGCAGAATGTAGCAATGAAGAGCTTTACCTTGCTCTTCTCAACTACAGCAAGCTTGCTAGCAGTCAAAAACCAGTCAACACTGGTAAGAAAAAAGTTTACTACATCTCAGCTGAGTTCTTAATCGGTAAACTCTTGTCAAACAACTTGATCAACCTTGGTCTTTACGACGATGTGAAAAAAGAACTTGCAGCTGCAGGTAAAGACTTGATCGAAGTTGAAGAAGTCGAATTGGAACCATCACTTGGTAACGGTGGATTGGGACGTTTGGCAGCCTGCTTTATCGACTCAATCGCTACACTTGGTTTGAATGGTGACGGTGTTGGTTTGAACTACCACTTCGGTCTTTTCCAACAAGTTCTTAAAAACAACCAACAAGAAACAATTCCTAACGCTTGGTTGACAGAGCAAAACTGGTTGGTACGCTCAAGCCGTAGCTACCAAGTGCCATTTGCACACTTCACATTGACATCTACTCTTTACGATATTGATGTACCTGGTTACAAGACAGCTACTAAAAACCGCTTGCGTTTATTTGACTTGGATTCAGTTGATTCTTCTATCATCGAAGATGGTATCAACTTTGACAAGACAGATATCGCTCGCAACTTGACTCTCTTCCTTTACCCAGACGACAGCGACAAGCAAGGTGAATTGCTCCGTATCTTCCAACAATACTTCATGGTTTCAAACGGTGCGCAATTGATCATCGACGAAGCAATCGAAAAAGGAAGCAACTTGCATGACCTTGCGGACTACGCAGTTGTACAAATCAACGATACTCACCCATCAATGGTGATCCCTGAATTGATCCGTCTCTTGACTGCACGTGGTATCGAACTTGATGAAGCAATCTCGATCGTACGTAGCATGACTGCCTACACTAACCACACAATCCTTGCTGAAGCCCTTGAAAAATGGCCTCTTGAATTCTTGGAAGAAGTGGTTCCTCACTTGGTACCAATCATCGAAGAATTGGACCGTCGTGTGAAGGCAGAATACAAAGATCCAGCTGTTCAAATCATCGATGAGAGCGAACGTGTCCACATGGCTCACATGGATATCCACTATGGATACAGCGTAAACGGGGTTGCGGCTCTCCACACTGAGATTTTGAAAAACTCAGAGTTGAAAGCTTTCTACGACATCTACCCAGAAAAATTCAACAACAAAACAAACGGTATCACTTTCCGTCGTTGGCTCATGCATGCTAACCCAAGCTTGTCTCACTACTTGGATGAGATCATTGGCCGTGGTTGGCACCATGAAGCGGATGAGCTTGAAAAACTTTTGTCATACGAAGACAAGGCTGCTGTCAAAGAAAAATTGGAAAGCATCAAGGCTCACAACAAACGTAAATTGGCTCGTCACTTGAAAGAACACCAAGGTGTGGAGATCAATACAAACTCTATCTTTGATATCCAAATCAAACGTCTTCACGAGTACAAACGCCAACAAATGAACGCTTTGTATGTGATCCACAAATACCTTGATATCAAGGCTGGTAATATCCCTGCTCGTCCAATCACAGTCTTCTTTGGTGGTAAAGCAGCTCCTGCCTACACAATCGCTCAAGATATCATCCACTTGATTCTTTGCTTATCAGAAGTGATTGCAAATGACCCAGCAGTAGCTCCACACTTGCAAGTTGTAATGGTTGAAAACTATAACGTTACTGCAGCAAGCTTCCTCATCCCAGCATGTGACATCTCAGAACAAATCTCACTTGCTTCTAAAGAAGCTTCAGGTACTGGTAACATGAAATTCATGTTGAATGGAGCTTTGACTCTTGGTACTATGGACGGAGCTAACGTGGAAATTGCTGAATTGGTTGGCGACGAAAACATCTACATCTTCGGTGAAGATTCAGAAACTGTTATTGACCTTTACGCAAAAGCAGCTTACAAATCAAGCGAATTCTACGCTCGTAAAGCTATCAAACCATTGGTTGACTTCATCGTGAGCGATGCTGTTCTTGCAGTAGGTAAGAAAGAACGCTTGGAACGTCTTTACAACGAATTGATCAACAAAGACTGGTTCATGACTCTACTTGACTTGGAAGACTACATCAAAGTGAAAGAGCAAATGCTTGCTGACTACGAAGACCGTGACGCATGGTTGGATAAAGTCATCGTCAACATTGCCAAAGCAGGATTCTTCTCATCTGACCGTACAATCGCTCAGTATAACGAAGATATCTGGCACTTGAACTAATAATTACATAATTTAAACCCGTACCTTGAAGGTGCGGGTTTTGTTTTATCTGAAAGTTTTATTTACAGTGCTTTCCCAACCAGAATCTCTGCTTCGATGGTAATCTCTGTCAGTTGGCTCCAGTCAATCTTGGTTTGATCAACGTGAAAGAGTAAGGGTGTCATGGCAAGCAGGGCTTGGCGTTGCTCTGCTGTGATGGGTTTGGTTAGGGAAGCTATTTGGCTAGATTGGATACTGAAGTGTTCCTGGAAATGTTCTTTGATATCTTGATTGGAATAGTCCTTCTTTGTCAGCTGGTCCTGCACCATATGACGGATTTCTTTGAGGTGATTTTCAGTCGGGATGACCTTAATCAAGATACCGTCTTTGGATAAAACGCGACGAAATTCCCCATAGTTGGCAGGTGAAAAGATATCAAGCAGGATATCCATGCTAGCGTCTTTTATAGGAAGACGAGCCAGGTCACCGACAAACCAATTAACCGCCCAGTTGGGTTCGCTTTTGGCAGCGATTTGAACGGAATCTTTGGAAATATCAAAGGCATAGAAGGTTTTATCAGAGTGTTTTTCTTGGAGCTTGCGAGAGTAGAATCCTTCGCCACAGCCGATATCCAAAACTGTTTTTGCGGATGGATTAGTTGTTAGTAAGTCCGAGATACCTTCTAAAATAGCCTGATAAAAACCAGCTTCAAGAATTTGCTGGCGATTTTGAAAGTTTTCTTTGTTGTAGTTGGCAGATTGCTTGATCTGAGGAGCCAAGTTGACATAGCCGAATTTTGCCAGATCAAAAGAATGGCGATTGCTACACTTGAGACTAGTTTCGACCAAGGTCAGATTTTCTTGGCAGATGGGGCAGGCAAAGGAGCTAGCAGCAACAAAGCGCTGGAGTTTTGGTTTGAGGTTTGTATTCATAGTTTAAGTGTATCAAAAGAGACAAGTGAAAGCAACTTCAGGAGTAAGTAGATGGGAGATTCAGTAGAAATAAAACTAATTCTTCAATTTATAAAATGAAATTGCTTTTATATCTAAATTGCTATATAATAATGATAAGGAGGAAATAAGTATGTTAAAAGAAGTACTAACCGTTGCAAAAGTTGCGAAAAAATCTTCATTATTTTTGGGTGGTGTCGCATTTGGTACCCTTGGTTTGAAAATCTTAGCAAGTAAGGAAGCTAAAAAAGGTTATTCTAAAGCTTTGGCTAAGGCTTACAAGTTTAAAGATGAGCTAGATGCATCTGTTTCTGTTGTGAAGCAACATGGAGACGATGTTTTGCAAGATGCTAAATATTTGTATGAGCAAGAGAAAAAAGAAGAGCAATTAGATAGCCTTATAGGAGAATAATATGTCTTTTAAAGTGCTATATAGAGGATATCAACATATCCGACTATCATCTTCTTTTTCACTCACCTTGGATATTCAAGACTATCTTCGTTCCTTGGCGAGAGATGAGAAGGGAATTGAGTCTATTCAGTTTTACATGGATCAACAGCACTTTACCCTACGTATAAAAGAAGGCTTCTCTGTATTAGACAATGCAGAAGCCTTTTTAAAAAGAATTGATAAAGGGAAAGTTTCTGAGTTGATGACTCTTCCTGTTCGTAGAGAAGAGAGTGCCTATTCTATCGTTTCAGGTGCAGCGATTAAGCGTGTGCTTTTTCGTAGTTTTGTACCTTATCCTATTCGATATATCTGGACCTGTTACCAGGCTTTGGGTTATGTTAGAGAAGCCTATCAGACCCTAGCGCGTAAGGAACTAACGATGGAGGTCTTGGACTGTTCGGCGATTTTATTGTCTTTGTTCATGAATCAATCCAAGACTGCCAGCAACATCATGTTTATGCTTGATTTGGGGAATCATTTAGATCAGTGGTCCTTGAAAAAAACTGCAACAGATTTAGAACAAAGCCTTCTTGCAAAAGAAAGCGATGTATTCTTGGTACAGGGTGATACGGTCGTTAGTATCAAGAGTTCCGATGTTCAAATAGGAGATGTCTTGGTCCTATCTCAAGGAAATGAAATTCTGTTTGATGGACAAGTAGTTTCAGGTTTAGGTATGGTCAACGAAAGTTCCTTGACGGGAGAGAGTTTTCCAGTTGAAAAAAGAGAGTCTGATTTGGTTTGTGCAAACACAGTCTTGGAGACTGGGGAGCTACGCATTCGTGTAACCGATAATCAGATGAACAGCCGTATTTTACAGCTGATTGAGTTGATGAAGAAATCTGAAGAAAATAAGAAAACGAAACAACGCTATTTCATCAAGATGGCGGACAAGGTCGTCAAATATAATTTCTTGGGGGCTGGTCTGACTTACCTATTAACGGGCTCTTTTTCTAAGGCTATTTCATTCCTATTGGTCGATTTCTCCTGCGCTTTGAAAATCTCTACTCCTGTAGCTTATTTGACAGCTATCAAAGAGGGGTTGAACCGTGAAATGGTGATTAAGGATGGAGATGTTCTAGAGAAATATCTGGAAGTTGATACTTTCTTGTTTGATAAGACAGGAACAATCACAACTAGCTATCCTATAGTTGAAAAGGTGTTACCTTTTGGGGATTATAGCGAGGAAGATATTCTCAGAATCAGTGCCTGTCTTGAGGAACACATTTATCATCCTATTGCTAATGCCATTGTCAAGCAAGCTGAGATAGAGGGGATTGAACATGAGGAAATGCATGGGAAACTCCAATATATTGCAAGCAAGGGAATTAAGTCCCATATTGATGGGCAACCAGTTCTTATTGGAAATTATGTCTTGATGCAGGATGAGCAGATTCATATCAGTTCGGAGCAAAATGCTTTAATTGAAGAGTACAAGAGTCACTACAATCTCTTATTCTTAGCTTATCAGAATGAATTGATTGGAATGTTCTGCATTCATACTCCTTTGAGAAAAGAAGCAAAAGTAGCCTTGGAGAAACTTAAGGCACAAGGGAAAAAATTGATTCTGGCCACAGGGGACACCTTGGTTAGGACAGAGGAATTAGTAAAAGATTTGCCGTTTGATCAGGTCTATACAGACTTGAAACCTGATGGGAAATTTGAGTTAGTAGAGGAACTGCAGAAAGCAGGTCATACTATTTTGATGGTTGGAGATGGGTTGAATGACTCAGCGGCTCTAACCCTATCAGATATCGGTGTGGTGATGAATGAGAGCGCAGATATTTCTAAGCAGATGAGTGATATCTTATTGTTAGATAATCGCTTGGATTTCTTCCAAGAGTTGGATTCGCTATCATCATCTTTGCAAATACTCATCAAGAAGAATATTCAAGATACCATTGTCGTAAATAGTAGTTTGATTGGCTTTGGCTTATTTAATTGGCTCAGTCCTTCAAATCTCTCTATCTTACATAATCTAACAACCTTGCGCATTGTCTTGCGTAGTCTGTCTATTAAGGGATAGGTGGGAACTATTCACAGCAAAAAGGAGTTACCTTTCTTGAGGGTAACTCCTTTGTTTATAGGTAAATGTTTAACAATTTAGTAAGTCAATACAAAGTATTTCTTCTTTCCGCGGCGGATAACAGTTAGTTCATTTTCTAACTTATCTGCGTCACTCAAGACATAGTCCAGGTCTTGGATGCGGTCGCCGTTGACGTAAATAGCTCCATTTTGGACATCTTCACGGGCTTGGCGTTTTGAGTTAACTACACCAGATGAGACGAGCAGTTCCACGATATTGTGGTTTTCGTCTGCTTGTACTTGGTAGTTTGGCACACCACGAAGTCCTTGTTTGAGTTCTTTGACAGAAAGGTTTTTGATATTTCCAGCAAAGAGTTGCTCTGTGATATTGAGGGCTTCCTTATAGGCTTCTTCGCCGTGAACAAGTGTGACAACTTCACGAGCCAAGACCTTTTGAGCCAAGCGTTCGTGTGGAGCTGCTTCAAACTGTTTGCGGATCTCTTCAATCTCATCAAGTGATAAGAAAGTAAAGATCTTCAAGAAGCGAACAGCGTCAGCGTCCATGACGTTCATCCAGAATTGGTACATTTCGTATGGAGAAGTCTTTTCAGGATTGAGCCAGACTGCGTTTCCTTCTGATTTACCAAATTTCTTACCAGTCGCATCAGTGATAAGGGGAACGGTGATAACGTGACCAGTCTTGTCAGCCTTCCGACGAAGTAATTCGGTACCAGCTGTCATATTTCCCCACTGGTCAGAACCACCGATTTGTAGCGTCACGTTGTGCTCTTGGTTAAGGACAAAGAAGTCATACCCTTGCATGATTTGGTAAGCAAACTCAGTGTAAGAAATCCCTGTTTCAATACGTTTCTTCACAGACTCCTTGCTCATCATGTAGTTGACAGTGAAGTATTTCCCGATATCACGGAGGAAGTCAATGAAGCTGATGCTGCCAAACCAGTCGTAGTTGTTGACCATGACAGCTTTATTTTCACCATTTTCAAAGTCAAGAAAGCGAGAAAGTTGTCCTTGGATAGACTTGACCCAGCCCTCTACTGTGTCTTTTGTTTGGAGACTACGCTCAGCATCTTTGAAGGACGGATCTCCGATGAGACCTGTAGCACCGCCAACGAGCGCATAAGGTTTGTGACCTGCTAGTTGCAAACGACGACTTGTCAAGATTGCGACAAGGTGACCGAGGTGAAGGCTGTCAGCAGTTGGATCGTAGCCAGTATAATAAGAAACTTGACCTTCTTCTAGGGCTTTGCGTAAAGCTTCTTCATCAGTCGTTTGAAAAATCAAACCACGCTCTTTTAGCTCATCAAAAATGTGCATGTGTCTTTTCTCCTTTTTAAAATATTGTTTCTACCTATTGTATCACAAACTTGGTCAATAGCCTAGTAGAATAGGGAAGAAAGTGGCTATTTTATTGAAAGTTTCCCTTTTATGGTATAATAAAGAAAGCGAGGACATTCATGAAAAAAAGAATTGATGAATTAAAAACAAAAATGCTGCATTTTTTCCAGCAACTAACTGCCAAATGGAAGAAAAAACAAGCAAGTAAAAAGACTGATAAGAAATTAGCTTCTTCTGACAACGTTAGAAAGGTAGGGTCTATTTTTGCTAAGATTTTAAGTGCTTTTAAAGTGACCTTCAACACTCTCTTTATTCTGGCCTTTATCGGTGGCCTTTTTGGAACTGGTGTGGCTATGGGTTATGGAGTCGCTCTATTTGACAAGGCCCAGGTTCCGCAAACAGAAGAACTGGTCAAACAAGTGAAGGATATTGCCTCTATCTCAGAAATTACCTATGTTGACGGAAGTACCATCGCTTCGATTGAAGGAGATCTATTGCGCACGTCAGTCGCTTCGGAGGCTATCTCAGATAATCTCAAGAAGGCTATCATTGCGACAGAGGACGAGCATTTCAATGAGCACAAGGGAGTTGTGCCTAAGGCCGTTATTCGTGCGACCTTGGGAACCTTTGTCGGTCTAGGCTCGTCTAGTGGTGGTTCGACCTTGACCCAGCAGGTCATCAAGCAACAAGTAGTGGGGGATGCTCCGACCTTGGCTCGTAAGGCGACAGAAATCATAGATGCTCTTGCCTTGGAGCGCGTCATGAGCAAGGACGAAATTCTGACAACCTATCTGAATATTGCTCCTTTTGGTCGCAATCATAAAGGTCAAAATATTGCAGGTGCCCAGCAAGCTGCAGAAGGAATTTTCGGTGTTAATGCTTCAGATTTGACGATACCTCAAGCGGCCTTTATCGCAGGCTTACCACAGAGTCCGATTAGTTATTCCCCTTATGAATCTGATGGCAGTATGAAGAGTGATGAGGATATGGCTTTGGGTATCAAGCGTGCCAAGGATGTCCTCTACAATATGTACCGGACAGGTGCTCTGAGCCAGGAAGATTACGACAAGTACAAGGATTATGACTTTAAGCAAGACTTCCTACCATCAGGTAGTGTCAACGGAAGCTCACGCGACTATCTCTACTATGCAACCTTGGCAGAAGCTACCGATCGGATGTATGATTATCTAGTTGAGAGAGACCACGTCTCTGCTCAAGAGTTAAAGAATGAGTCCATCCAGAAGGCTTATCGTGAGTTGGCAGCTAAGGAAATTGAAAACGGTGGTTATAAAATTACCACTACCATTAATAAAAAAGTTCATACAGCCATGCAGAATGCAGTGGCAAATTATGGTAGTCTGGTAGATGATTCGACAGGCCAGCCTGAGGTGGGGAATGTCCTCATGGACAACCAAACGGGAGCTATTCTTGGCTTTGTTGGTGGTCGTAATTATCAAGAGAATCAGAACAATCACGCTATCGATACTAAGCGTTCTCCAGCTTCAACCACTAAGCCTATACTGGCCTATGGTATCGCGATTGACCAAGGTTTGATGGGAAGTGCAAGCATCTTGTCTAACTACCCGACAAACTTTTCAAACGGCAATCCCATCATGTATGTCAATAGTCCTGGTACAGGGATGATGACCTTAGGAGAAGCCCTCAACTATTCATGGAATATCCCAGCCTACTGGACTTATCGTACGCTTCGAGAGAAGGGTGTCGATGTCAAAGGTTATATGGAAAAAATGGGTTATGAAATCCCAGAATATGGTATCGAAAGTTTACCGATGGGTGGGGGGATTGATGTTACAGTTGCCCAGCATACCAACGGATATCAGACTCTGGCCAACAACGGAGTTTACCATAAGAAACATATGATTGCGAAGATTGAATCGACGACGGGACAAGTGATTTATGAGCATAAAAGTCAACCTGTCCAAGTTTATTCAAAAGCGACAGCGACCATTATGCAGAGTCTGCTTCGCGAGGTGATTTCATCTCGAATTACTTCGAGCTTCCAGACCGACTTGGCTTCCATCAATCCAAGCCTAGCTCGCGCCGACTGGATTGGAAAGACTGGTACGACCAATGAAGATGAAAATATGTGGCTTATGCTTTCTACGCCACGCTTGACTCTAGGGGGCTGGTTAGGTCACGACGACAACCGACCGTTAGCTAAAGGAGCAGGTCACTACCGCAACGCCAATTATATGGCCCACTTGGTTAATGCTATCCAGCAAGCTGAACCTGGAATATGGGGGAATGAGCGCTTTAGTCTAGATCAAAGTGTGACCAAGTCTCAAGTCCTCAAATCGACAGGAGAGAAACCTGGCAAGGTCACAATCAATGGCAAAGAAGTCACCGTTTCAGGTTCTACAGTAACGAGCTATTGGGCTACTAAAGAAGGGGCGCCAGTAACCACTTACCGCTTTGCCATCGGAGGGAGCGATGCAGATTATCAAAATGCTTGGAAGAACATCCTAGGAAGTTTACCCACTCTTCCTACCCCAACTCTCCCAAGTTCAAGTGGTAGTTCGGGAACAAGCTCATCAACTCGCTCAAATCAATCAAATAGATAGAATAAAAAAGTAGCATGATTCATTCAATAATATTTTTTCATGCTACTTTTTTCTTTTTTCATTTCGTGTTACAATAAAGATATGAACAAGTATCAAAAGAAGATTTTTAAGGGAACTCTATATTCACTGTTGTCAGGTCTAATTTGGGGAATTTGTGGTATTTTAGGAGAATATTTTTTCGCCCATTATCAGGTGTCGTCTGGCTGGATCACTTCCATGCGCTTGCTAGTGGCAGGGAGTTTGGTTTTAGTTTTATCAGCCTTTCAGTTACGCACCCAGTTATTGGATATCTGGCGGGACAAGAAAAATTATCTGCCTTTTTTAGCCTATGCTATTCTAGGTATTTTTTCTGTGCAGTTTTTCTTTTATCTCTGTGTTGAGTATTCCAATGCGACGACAGCAACGATTTTGCAATTTATCAGTCCAGTTTTTATCTTGTTTTATAATCGTATCGTCTATCAAAAGAAGGCTTCTATCACAGCCATTCTCTATGTTTTGATTGCCATGTTAGGTGTTTTTTTGATGGCCACAAAAGGAGATTTGTCCCAGTTATCCATGACTCCCTTAGCTTTGGTCACTGGACTCCTCAGTGCTGTAGGGGTTATGTTCAACGTTATCCTGCCTCAGCGTTTTGCACGTGACTATGGTTTTGTGCCGACTGTTGGTTGGGGGATGTTGCTAGCAGGTATTTTTAGCAATTTTCTTTATCCTATTCATCAGATTACCTTCCAACTTGATGTGACGAGCCTTTTGATTTGTTTTACTATTGCTGTGTTTGGAACGGCTTTTGCTTTTTTCCTTTCGATGAAGGCTGTGCTACTCGTCTCACCTTTAGTTGTATCAGTTGTGAGTGCCAGCGAACCTTTATCTTCCGCATTGTTAAGTGTGCTATTTCTAGGTATGGTTTTGGATGGTTTTCTAGCTTTGGCTATGATTTTGATTATCGTCCCAATGGTTTTCTTATCAATAGAGGAAACGAAGGAAAGGTAAAATGTTCTGTTCGAGTGCTTAAGGCTTCAAATTTGAAGCCTTTTTTGGTAGAATAGGTATCATTATAAGGAACCAGGAGGCGCCTATGACTGCCACAAAAATGAATGCTCAAGAAATTATCCAATTTATCGCCAATGCTGAAAAGAAAACCAGTGTTAAAGTAACCTTTGAGGGACAACTCGCAACTGCTGTACCTAGCTCTGTTGTCAAACTAGGGAATGTTCTATTTGGAGACTGGAAGGACGTCGCTCCGCTTCTCGATGGTTTAGTAGAAAATCAAGACTATGTTGTTGAGCAAGATGCTCGTAATTCGGCAGTTCCCTTGCTAGATAAACGTGCTATCAACGCTCGTATCGAGCCAGGTGCTATTATCCGTGACCAGGTTGAAATTGGTGACAATGCTGTTATCATGATGGGGGCTGTTATTAATATCGGTGCTGAAATCGGTGCAGGAACCATGATTGACATGGGTGCTATCCTTGGTGGCCGTGCTATCGTTGGGAAAAACAGTCACGTTGGCGCGGGTGCAGTTTTGGCAGGTGTGATTGAGCCAGCTAGCGCTGAACCAGTCCGCGTCGGAGACAATGTTCTTATCGGGGCTAATGCAGTGGTTATCGAAGGAGTCCAAATCGGCAGTGGTTCAGTTGTCGCAGCAGGAGCTATCGTTACCCAAGATGTCCCAGAAAACGTGGTGGTAGCAGGTGTTCCAGCTCGCATTATCAAAGAGATTGATGCCCAAACTCAACAAAAAACAGCGCTAGAAGATGCGCTTCGTACTTTGTAATTGTAAAAGTAAAAAAGAGGCGGAACCCTTTTTCCAGCCTCTTTCTGCTATATCGGAGGATAGATAGATGTTAGATTTGATTCAGACTAGACGAGATTTGCACCAGATTCCAGAGATTGGCTTGGAGGAGTTCAAGACTCAAGCTTATTTGCTGGATGTGATTGAAAAATTGACTACGGGCAAGGATTTTGTCCAAGTTCGAACTTGGCGGACAGGTATTTTGGTTTATTTGCAGGGAAGTCAGCCGGAACGAACCATTGGTTGGCGAACAGATATTGATGGCCTGCCTATCGTCGAACAAACAGGACTGCCTTTTGCCTCTCAGCACCAAGGTCGCATGCATGCCTGTGGCCATGATTTTCATATGACCATTGCCTTAGGCTGTCTCGAGCGTGCACTTGAGGGACAACCCAAGAATAATCTGCTCTTTCTATTTCAGCCTGCTGAAGAAAATGAAGCTGGTGGGATGCTCATGTATGAGGACGGCGCTTTTGGGGACTGGCTACCAGACCAATTCTATGGCCTTCATGTTCGTCCGGATCTGAAGGTCGGACAGATTGCGACCAATACACACACTCTCTTTGCAGGGACCTGTGAGGTGAAAATTCGTTTCAAAGGAAAAGGAGGACACGCAGCTTTTCCGCATGAAGCCAATGACGCCTTGGTGGCTGCTAGTTACTTTGTAACCCAAGTGCAGTCAGTTGTCAGCCGCAATGTCAACCCCATCGAGGGAGCGGTGGTGACCTTTGGCCTTTTCCAAGCTGGAACAACCAACAATGTCATCACAGACACAGCTTTTTTACATGGAACTATTCGCGCCTTGACCCAGGAAATGAGCCTTTTGGTACAAAAGAGAGTCAAAACAGTCGCAGAAGGAGTTGCGGCAGCCTTTGGTATGGAAGTAGAAGTGGAACTCAAACAAGGGGGCTACCTGCCTGTTGAGAACAATCCAGCCTTGGCGCGTGAACTGATGGACTTCTTTGAAGAAAAAGAGGGAATTGAATTGACTGATATAGAGCCTGCTATGACAGGTGAGGACTTTGGTTACCTCCTTTCAAAAGTTGATGGCGTTATGTTCTGGCTAGGTATTGATAGTCCCTACGCCCTTCATCATCCTCAGATGAGTCCTAAGGAAGAGGCCTTAGCCATCGGGGTGGAAGCGGTCTCTAGCTTTCTTCAAAAGAAGGCGGCGGAGTAGAGGTGTTGTCTATGAAAGCAGAACTACGCAAGCAAGTCTTGCAAGAAATGAAGGCTTTATCTCAGAAGCAAAAACAGGCTATGGATCGAGTTTTAACAGAACGATTTTTGAATCACTCCTTTTACCAAGAAGCCAAAACCATCGCAACCTATCTCTCCTTCCCTCATGAATTTCAAACGCAAGGATTGATCAAGCAGGCGCTGAAGGAGGGCAAAAAGGTTCTGATACCCAAAACCTATCCCAAGGGGCGCATGGAGTTTGTGGTCTATGATCCGCAGCAGTTGGTAAAAACTTCCTTTGGTTTACTGGAACCGCAAGGAGACTTGGAAGTGGTGGAACCGTCTCAGATTGATTTAATTCATGTTCCGGGCTTGGCTTTTACAACAGAGGGCTATCGGATTGGATATGGTGGAGGCTACTACGACCGCTATCTGGAGAATTTTGCTGGGCATACTATGAGCACAATCTATCCTTGTCAAATCCAGAATTTCAACTCGGAAGATCACGATATTCCCGTCCAGGAGGTGCTAATCTATGAAGGAAATCTTTGATAAACGCTACCCTGTGACGAGTTTTTTCCTCCTAGTGACAGCTTTGGTATTTCTCTTGATGCTGATTACTACGGGTATCAACTTTGATCAAGTAAAAACTCTTTTTCAGTTTGGAGCTATGTATGGACCGATCATTCGCCTGTTCCCAGAGCAGATTTGGCGCCTATTTTCGGCTATATTTGTGCACATTGGATGGGAGCATTTCATTGTCAATATGATTTCACTTTACTTTCTTGGGCGACAGGTGGAGGAGATTTTCGGATCCAGGCAGTTCTTTTTTCTTTATATCTTATCAGGAATGATGGGCAACCTCTTTGTTTTTGCTTTCACACCGAAAGTCCTAGCAGCAGGAGCGTCCACTTCTCTTTACGGACTATTTGCTGCGATTATCGTCTTGCGCTACGCAACTCGCAACCCCTATATCCAGCAGTTAGGGCAATCCTACCTGACGCTTTTCGTGATAAATATCATTGGAAGTATTCTGATTCCAGGAATCAGCCTAGCAGGGCATATTGGTGGCGCAGTAGGCGGTGCTTTTCTAGCAGTCATCTTTCCAGTCAAATGGGAGAGAAGGATGTACAGTACCAGCCAGCGAATCGGAGCAACTGTACTTTTTGTCGCACTAGCCGTTTTCCTTTTCTATAAGGGAATGAGCTATGTGTAGGGATGGAATAGTTAAATGCAAGCACCGATTCGGTTGCTAATAAGTCATCTGCAAAGATGGCTTTTTTTATTGCAAGCTTCAACAAAAAAGCCCTTAATTAAGAGCTTTGTTTTTCTTCTATTTCCCCTCAGCTAACTCTTTTCCGAGTTGGATGAGGTAATCTTTCAAATCATCTTTGACTTGTGGGTGTTTTAGAGCGTAGTCGATGGATGTTTTCATAAAGCCAAACTTGTCTCCGACATCATAACGAGCTCCCTTGAACTCACGAGCAAATACACGTTGTGTTTTATTGAGGGTATCGATTGCATCTGTCAGCTGAATTTCATTTCCTGCACCTGGAGCTTGATTTTCGAGGATTTGGAAAATTTCAGGTGTGAGGAGGTAGCGTCCAATAATAGCAAGGTCACTAGGAGCGTCTTCTGGCGCAGGTTTTTCAACGAAGGTTTCAACGCTGTAAAGACCGTCTTTTCCTTCGCCTTGTGGATCAATAACTCCATAGGCAGATACCTCATCGTGAGGGACTGGCATGACAGCAATAGTAGACGCGTGGGTATGTTCATAGTCATCCATGAGTTGTTTGGTGAGCGGAACAGCCTTTTCATTAGTGATATCCATCAAGTCATCCCCAAGCATCACGACAAAAGGTTCATTTCCGACGAAAGCTTTGGCTTGCAAAACAGCATCTCCGAGACCGCGTGGATGAGTTTGGCGGATAAAATGCAGGCGCATGCCAGTTGTCTCATCAACTAGCTTCAAAAGATCTGTTTTCCCTTTTTCTTTGAGGTTGTATTCCAATTCGAAGTTTGAGTCGAAATGGTCCTCAATAGAACGTTTTGACTTACCTGTAACAACCAAGATATCTTCGATTCCAGATTTGAGGGCTTCTTCAACGATAAATTGGATGGTAGGTTTGTCTACGATTGGTAACATTTCCTTGGCCAAGGCCTTAGTTGCAGGGAGGAAACGAGTTCCCAATCCAGCGGCAGGGATGACTGCTTTTCTGACTTTTTGTTTCATAATGTTCCTTTCTATAAGGGTCTAAGACCATTCGTTTTCTGCTTTAAATTCATTGTTCATGATGTCAGTGATTGCTTCTTTGATATTGACACCTTCGTAGATGACTCGGTAAATGGCTTGTGTGATTGGCATGTAGACACCTAATTCCTGAGCTAATTCGTAAGCTGCTCGAGTCGTTGAAATGCCTTCGATGACCATGCCCATGTTGGCTTCGATGTCTGCGAGAGATTCTCCACGACCGAGAGCGTCACCTGCCCTCCAGTTACGAGAGTGGACAGATGTCCCCGTTACGATCAAATCACCAACTCCAGAAAGACCGCTATAAGTCAGAGGATTAGCTCCAAGAGCGACCCCTAGACGGGTGATTTCTGCCAAGCCACGTGCGATGATGGCTGCCTTGGCATTGTCGCCAAACCCTAGACCATGTAATGCACCCGCCCCAACTGCGATGATGTTTTTGAGAGCACCAGCGGTTTCAACCCCGATAACATCTGTATTGGTATAGAGGCGGAAGTAGTGATTGCTAAAGAGATTTTGAACGTACTGAGCAATTTCAAGGTCTTTAGAGGCTGCAGTGATCAAGGTAATGTCGCGTACAATGGTTTCCTCAGCGTGGCTAGGTCCTGAAACAACGACGATGTCACTACGGAGGTCAGCTGGAATTTCCTCTTCCAGAATGGTTGATAGGCGTTTGTGACTATCTGGTTCCAAGCCTTTGGAGGCATGCATGATGACAACCTTGTGATCGAGTACCTTTGCTACTTGTTGGGCAACCAGTCTCGTTACTTTTGTTGGGACAACAAATAAAACAGCGTCTACATTTTTCAATGTTTCTCCCAAGTCATGGTAGGCCTTGATGTTTTCGTCGAGTAGGATGTCTTTGAAATAGCGTTTGTTTGTATGTTGGTTATTGATTTCATCGATCTGGTCAGAAATATTTCCCCAAATTCGAACCTCGTGTCCATTATCGTTTAGAACCTGCGAAAGGGCAGTTCCCCAAGAACCAGGACCCAAGACAGCGATGGTTTGTTTCTTCATCTTCTCCTCCTTTTAAGAGTTCTCCTTTCATTTTATCATAAAAAGCCTTTTCATGCACCTACTTATAGGCAAAGATAGGATTTTAAGATAAAATACTTCTTTGACAAGATTCCTCTTTTTTGCTAGAATAGCATCAACATGAAAGAATGAGAGGAGCTGGCGAATTTCGTCACTCCCTTTTGTCTATCTGATTAGGAGGAAGTATGCTGATTGAAAAAATTAAAGCCTATAAATGGCAAGCCTTGGCATCCTTTGTGATGACAGGCTTGATGGTTGCGAGCTCACTCTTGCAACCTCGCTATTTGCAGGAGGTTTTAGATGCTCTACTGGCTGGCCAACATGAGGCTATTTATAGTATTGGGGCATGGTTGATAGGAGTAGCCCTCGTGGGTCTGGTTGCAGGTGGTGTCAATGTTATTCTTGCAGCCTATATCGCTCAGGGAGTATCTTCGGATCTTCGGGAAGATGCTTTTCGTAAGATCCAAACCTTTTCTTATGCCAACATTGAGCGGTTTAATGCTGGGAATCTGGTTGTCCGCATGACCAATGATATCAACCAAATTCAGAACATGGTGATGATGGTTTTCCAAATCCTTTTCCGTCTTCCTTTGCTTTTTATTGGTTCCTTTATCTTAGCGGTTCACACCCTGCCTTCACTTTGGTGGGTAATTGTCCTTATGGTAGTGCTGATTTTTGCGCTTACAGGTATCATGATGGGGATGATGGGGCCACGCTTCGCCAAGTTTCAAACCCTTCTTGAACGAATTAATGCCATCGCCAAGGAAAATCTACGTGGTGTGCGTGTGGTCAAATCCTTTGTGCAGGAAAAAGAGCAATTTGACAAGTTTACAGAGGTCTCAGATGAGCTTCTGGGACAAAATATTTATATTGGCTATGCCTTTTCAGTAGTGGAACCTTTTATGATGCTCATTGGGTACGGAGCGGTTTTCCTATCCATCTGGTTGGTTGCGGGAATGGCTCAGTCGGATCCGTCAGTCGTTGGTTCTATTGCTTCCTTTGTCAACTATCTCAGTCAGATTATCTTTACAATCGTCATGGTTGGATTTTTAGGGAATTCTGTCAGTCGGGCTATGATTTCGATGATGCGTATCCGTGAGGTTCTAGATACCGAGCCAGCGATGACTTTTAAGGATCTTCCAGATGAGGATCTAGAAGGAAGTCTCTCTTTTGAAAATGTGACCTTCACTTATCCTACTGATGATGAGCCTATGCTGAAGAATGTAACCTTTGAAATTGCGCCTGGTCAGATGGTCGGTGTGGTTGGGGCTACTGGAGCAGGGAAGTCCACCCTAGCTCAGTTAATTCCACGACTTTTTGATCCACAGGAGGGATCTATCAAGATTGGTGGCAAGGATATTCGAGACGTCAGCGAGGGAACCTTACGTAAAACAGTTTCCATTGTCTTGCAACGTGCTATTCTCTTTAGCGGAACCATTGCAGATAATCTTCGTCAAGGGAAAGGCAATGCCAGCGTGTCAGAAATGGAACGTGCAGCACGGATTGCCCAAGCCAGTGAATTTATCGGGCGCATGGAAAACAAATTTGAGAGTCAGGTCGAAGAACGAGGCACCAATTTTTCTGGTGGACAAAAACAACGGATGTCCATTGCCCGTGGGATTGTCAGCAATCCCCGTATCCTGATTTTTGACGATTCGACTTCAGCCTTGGATGCTAAGTCAGAGAGACTCGTGCAGGAAGCTTTGAACAAAGACCTGAAAGGGACAACAACCATTATCATCGCTCAAAAGATCAGTTCAGTCGTCCATGCGGACAAGATTTTGGTCTTGGATCAAGGGCGTTTGATTGGAGAAGGACGGCATGCAGATTTGGTAGCTAACAATGCCGTCTACCGCGAAATCTACGAAACACAAAAGGGAAAGGAGGAATAAAATGAAAACCGTTCGATTTTTCTGGAATTATTTTAAAGTTTACAAGTTCTCCTTTGTCATTGTGATTCTGATGGTTGCAGTTGCGACGATTGCCCAATCCCTCTTTCCTGTTTTTTCAGGTCAAGCAGTAACAGAGCTCGCTAACCTAGTGCTGGCTTATCAAAATGGAACTTCCGAACTAGCCTGGCAGAGTTTATCAGCTCTGATGCTGAATCTAGCTCTGGTTGTCCTTGCCTTAGTGGTATCCAGTTTGATTTACATGACCTTGATGACCCGTGTGATTGCTGAGTCAACAAATGAGATGCGTAAGGGCCTCTTTGGCAAACTGTCTCGTTTAACGGTTTCTTTCTTTGACCGCCATCAGGATGGTGACATCCTCTCTCGCTTTACGAGTGACTTGGATAACATCCTTCAAGCCTTCAATGAAAGCTTAGTTCAGGTTATGAGCAATATTGCTCTTTACATCGGTTTGATTTTTGTCATGTTTTCAAGAAATGTGACGCTATCCCTGATAACAGTAGCCAGCACCCCAGTGGCCTTTCTCATGTTGGTCTTCATTGTGAAAATGGCCCGTAAGTACACTAATCTCCAGCAAAAAGAGGTAGGGAAACTCAACGCCTACATGGACGAGAGTATTTCTGGACAGAAAGCTGTTATCGTACAAGGAATTCAAGATGACATCGTAGCAGGCTTTGTGGAGCAAAATGAGCGCGTGCGCAAGGCAACCTTTAAAGGGAGAATGTTCTCAGGCATCCTGTTTCCTGTTATGAATGGGATGAGCTTGGTCAATACGGCCATCGTTATTTTTGCAGGTTCTGCGGTCTTGCTGAATGATCCAAGTATCGAAACAACGACAGCCCTAGGTTTGATCGTTATGTTTACCCAATTTTCTCAGCAGTACTACCAGCCGATTATCCAGGTGGCTGCGAGTTGGGGGAGTCTCCAGTTGGCCTTTACTGGGGCGGATCGTATCCAAGAAATGTTTGATGCAGAAGAAGAGATTCGCCCACAAAATGCGCCTGCCTTTACGGAATTGCGAGAAGGTGTTGAAATCAGTCACATTGATTTCTCTTATGTGCCAGACAAGCCGATTTTAAAAGATGTTAGCATTTCAGCTCCTAAGGGGCAGATGATAGCAGTTGTTGGTCCGACTGGTTCAGGGAAAACGACCATCATGAACCTCATCAATCGTTTCTACGATGTGGATGCAGGCAGGATTTGCTTTGATGGCAAAGACATCCGTGACTACGACTTGGACAGCCTGCGGAGCAAGGTCGGGATTGTCCTGCAGGATTCGGTCTTGTTTAGTGGAACGATCCGAGACAATATCCGTTTTGGTGTGCCAGATGCCAGTCAGGAAATGGTCGAAGCAGCTGCCAAGGCAACTCATATTCATGACTATATCGAAAGCTTGCCTGATAAGTATGATACCCTTATTGATGATGAGCAAAATATCTTCTCGACTGGTCAGAAACAATTGATTTCCATCGCTCGGACCTTGATGACAGATCCTCAAGTCCTAATTTTAGATGAAGCGACTTCCAATGTGGATACCGTAACAGAAAGCAAGATTCAACATGCCATGGAGGCAGTTGTAGCAGGACGAACCAGTTTTGTCATTGCCCATCGTCTCAAGACCATCCTCAATGCCGATCAGATTATTGTCCTCAAAGATGGAGAGGTTATTGAACGTGGAAATCATCACGAGTTGCTCAAACTCGGTGGCTTCTACTCAGAACTCTATCACAATCAATTTGTCTTCGAATAAGAAAGAAGTTGTCCTCGTTGGGCAGCTTTTTCTTGTCCATAAAAAATACTTATCACGGTCTTTAAAAAAACATATTAGACAGGAAAGGGGTGGAGTGATAAGATAAGACTGTCGCAAGAAAATCGAAAGGAGACACATCATGGCTAGAACGGTTGTAGGAGTTGCTGCAAATCTATGTCCTGTAGATGCAGAAGGGAAAAACATTCACTCATCTGTATCCTGTAAATTTGCAGAGAGCATTCGTCAAGTCGGCGGTCTTCCTTTAGTAATTCCTGTAGGGGATGAGACCATTGTGCGCGATTATGTAGAAATGATTGACAAACTCATCTTGACAGGTGGGCAAAATGTCCATCCTCAGTTTTATGGAGAGAAAAAGACCATTGAGAGCGATGATTACAACCTTGTACGCGATGAGTTTGAACTAGCCCTCTTGAAAGAAGCGCTCCGTCAGAATAAACCAATTATGGCAATCTGTCGTGGGGTTCAGCTTGTCAATGTTGCTTTTGGCGGCACTCTCCACCAAGAAATTGAAGGCCACTGGCAAGGCTTGCCTTTTGGAACATCTCATTCTATTGAGACGGTAGAAGGGAGTGTGGTGGCTAAGTTGTTTGGCAAAGAAAGTCAGGTTAACTCAGTTCATCGTCAAAGTATCAAAGACCTGGCACCTAATTTCCGTGTGACAGCGGTGGACCCTCGCGACCAGACGGTGGAAGCGATTGAGTCTATCGACGAGCATCGTATCATTGGTTTACAGTGGCACCCAGAGTTCCTGGTCAATGAAGAAGACGGCAATTTAGAACTATTTGAGTATTTATTAAATGAATTGTAACGGTTAGAGCCTCTAGCCGTTTTTATTCGTCCTTTCAGATTTTTTATATTTTAGCAAATTTACGCAAACGTTTGAATTCTGATAAAAATTGGGCAAAATCAATAAAAAAACTTGAAAAAATCTAAGGTAAGGGTTATGATAGAAGAGAAGAAATTTTGGAGGAATATTATGTCACATATTAAATTTGATTATTCAAAAGTATTAGATAAATTTGTTGCACCACATGAACTAGATTATATGCAGCCTCAAGTGACTGCAGCAGATTCTGCTCTGAGAAATGGTACAGGTCCTGGGGCAGAAATGACTGGCTGGTTGAACTTACCTGAAGAATATGACAAAGATGAATTTGCTCGTATTCAAAAGGCTGCTGCTAAAATCCAATCTGATAGTGAGGTATTGATCGTAATCGGTATTGGTGGTTCCTATTTAGGAGCTCGTGCAGCTATTGATTTCTTGAATAATTCATTTGTAAACTTGCAAAGAAAGGAAGAACGCAAGGCACCTCAGATCCTCTATGCTGGAAACTCTATCTCTTCAAGCTATTTGGCTGATTTGGTAGACTATGTATCAGACAAAGATTTCTCAGTAAACGTGATTTCTAAATCAGGTACAACAACTGAACCGGCTATTGCTTTCCGTGTCTTCAAAGAACTCTTGGTTAAGAAGTACGGTCAAGAAGAAGCTAACCAACGTATCTACGCAACTACAGACCGCGCTAAAGGTGCAGTTAAAGTTGAAGCAGATGCTAATGGCTGGGATACTTTTGTAGTGCCTGATAGTGTAGGTGGTCGTTTTACAGTATTGACAGCAGTGGGGCTCTTGCCAATCGCAGCTGCAGGAGCTGATATCAGCAAGTTAATGGAAGGAGCAAATGCTGCTCGCAAGGCTTATGCTTCTGATAAGTTGGCTGAAAATGAAGCATATCAATATGCAGTTGTACGCAATATCTTGTACCGTAAAGGTTATCTGACAGAAGTTCTAGCTAACTATGAACCATCTCTGCAATACTTCTCTGAGTGGTGGAAGCAACTGGCTGGTGAGTCAGAAGGGAAAGACCAAAAAGGGATTTATCCAACTTCAGCTAACTTCTCAACAGACTTGCACTCTCTGGGACAATTTATCCAGGAAGGTACCCGTATCCTCTTTGAAACAGTTATCCGTGTAGATAAACCTCGCAAAAATGTGCTGATTCCTGAATTGGCAGAAGACTTGGACGGTCTTGGCTACTTGCAAGGAAAAGATGTTGACTTTGTCAATAAAAAAGCTACAGATGGAGTGCTGTTAGCACACACTGATGGTGGAGTTCCAAATATGTTTGTGACACTGCCTGAGCAAGATGAGTTCACTTTGGGCTACACTATTTACTTCTTTGAGTTGGCTATTGCTCTTTCTGGCTACCTGAATGGTATCAATCCATTTGACCAGCCTGGAGTTGAAGCTTATAAGAAAAACATGTTTGCTCTTCTTGGGAAACCAGGCTTTGAAGAGCTGGGTGCTGAGTTGAATGCACGCCTTTGATTCTCATATGCTTTGAGTTCATTTAGAATATAAAAAGATCCACAAGTTCATTTCTTGTGGATTTTTAGTACAAGCCTCTTAATTAGTTTATTATTTTTTTTAAAAGTGTAAAAAAGAGTGTCTTAATTCTTTTATGAAAGCGCTGTATAATTGCCTTGTAAATAAAATTTGAGAGGTATCAAAATGAATGATTGGTTAAACATAAAAGGCAAAACAGTTCTTGTGACTGGCGCGTCATCTGGGATCGGTAAGGCAATCGTTGAAGAATTGCTGGAATTAGGAGTCAATGTAGCGAATTTTGATCTTAGCGACAACGATTTGCGTCACCCGAATCTATTATTTGTAAAAGTTGATGTAACTTCTCGCTCTGAAGTAGAAGAGGGTGTTGCCAAAATAGTTGAAAGATTTGGCAATATTGATGCAGTGGTCAATAATGCAGGGATTAATATCCCTAGATTATTAATCGATGCAGAAAATCCTAAAGGTCCTTACGAATTGGACGATGAGACGTTCGAAAAAGTAACGATGATTAATCAAAAAGGTTTGTATCTGGTTAGTCAGGCAGTGGGACGTATTTTAGTGAAAAATGGAAAAGGTGTAATTGTGAACATGGCTTCAGAAGCAGGCTTGGAAGGTTCTGAAGGACAAAGTGCCTATGCTGCCACAAAAGCAGCAGTCTATAGTTACACTCGTTCATGGGCAAAAGAGCTGGGTAAGCATGGTGTACGTGTGGTTGGAATTGCTCCAGGAATTATGGAAGCTACGGGACTTCGAACTCTTTCTTATGAGGAAGCTCTTGCTTATACCCGTGGAAAGACGGTAGAAGATATTCGAGCTGGTTATGCTTCAACTTCAACAACTCCTTTGGGACGAAGTGGTAAACTACGGGAAGTAGCTGACCTTGTAGCATTCTATATTTCAGACCGTTCTAGCTATATAACTGGAGTCACTACAAATATTGCCGGAGGGAAAACTCGCGGTTAAAAAAATGAAGGTGAGGAAGAGAGTTGACCATAGTAAATCGATGGTATAATATTTTAGAAAAAATGGTCTCACAGCCAACTTATTCCTTGGTAGATATGCGCTCAGAGCTGGATATTAGTATGCAAACCTTGCAAAAGAGTATCCAACAATTAAATGATGTTTTGGCTCCGAGTATCCAGATTATCTCACAAGATGATCAGTTAATGTTAGAGGTGTATGACTATACTGAGTTGGAAAGGATTTTATCTGGTAGTTTAAAACGGGAGAGTGACTTCAATTCTTCCAGTAAAAGAATTGCCTATTTACTAAAACGTTTAATTGAGTCAACCTCCCCTCTTCTTATTGACGACTTGGCTGAGGAAGCAGGTGTTAGTAGAAGTACCCTTAATAAGGATTTAAAACAAGTAAAATCTTTGGCAGAGAGTTACTCTATCACTATTTCAGGAAAGCCCAACCGTGGGCTGGAGGTCTTGGGGTCCGAGCTGAATTTGCGCTTGCTCTATATTCACCAAGTGGCCCCTTACTTTGAAGGAAAGACACTCACCGAGGCAACATCTTCTTTTCTGGAGACGCTACTCCAGGAGTATAAAATCCCGAAAGAAACAAAGGAACTCCTTCGAAAGACAATTTCAATTATGGTGGAGCGTATTCATGCATCTAGGGTGTTGAGTTGCCCTATTCCTTACTATAGGAATGATTTAACAGAGACACCTTTGGTTGAAAAATTAATCTATCATATTGAGATGACTTATAAGATTTCCCTCAGTCAGTTTGAGATAGACTTTTTGTGTTTTCCGTTTAATATCCGTTTTATTGACACTTTAAGCAAGCCGTCTTATCAATCTGAACAGCTTGCAAACATTTTTCAAGGGATTGTCAAGAAAGTCAAAGAAACAATGTTGGTTAACTTTGATGATGAAGAATTATTTGAAGAAATCAAGTCTCATCTAGGCTCCTTAATCAATCGACTGATTTTCCATGTGCAAGCTAATGATATATTCCATGGCGAGGTTCAAACTCAATATCCTTTTGCTTTTGAAATGGCGAAAATTGCTGGAGAAGAACTATCTGCAATTTTTGGTTCTGAATTGGAATTATCTGAAATCGGATATCTGGCTTTGTATTTTGAAATGATTTTAAGAAAGCAAAACTCTGTTGTAAATGGTTCTCGCAAGCAGATAGCTGTAGTTTGCACAACAGGAAGAGGAACTGCTGCGATGATTATTCAGCAACTCAGACGAATTCTTGGAAATGATGTAGACATTACTCAGTATTCTGAAGAGGATTTTAATCTGGATTTGAATCAGGACTATTTCGCGATTTTTACGACAGTTCCTCTAAAATATAAAGATTCTAAATCTCCAGTCATTCAAGTTAATCATCTTTTTGATGATCAATGGCTGCAGGAAGAATGGCAGAGGGCCAATGCTTTTCATCAAAAAAATCTAGAAACAGTCAGCTTACGTTTTCTTCGTTTGACTCCCCAAAAAACCTATCAGCAATACTTGCTAAATATGGTTGCAGAGTTAGAGAAACTTCAGATGATTGATGAAGGTTTTAGAAATCGGATAATTGATAGGGATAAAAAACAATCAACCATTTTTGGTGGAGGAATTGCCTTCCCCCATACAATTAACCAGGGTTATGCAAAGACTATTTTAATGTTTGGAAAGCTAGAAGAGCCTTATCAAAAAGGAGATGATTGGATTGAATTTATCTTTCTAGTCGCCATTCCCTCAGAAATTGAAAGCAAAATGGAGAGTGAATTGCTGGAATTGTATGACGACATTTTTCGAATTGCAGGAGAGCCTTCTCTAAAAGAAGCATTGAGGGCTGTAGAAACAGAGACAGAGTTTCTATCATTTTCTAAGAGCAAAGGAGTATTTTAATGAATTCGCTAATAATTTTCGCTGTATTTGTCATGGCAGCTTATATATTTCAAATGTTCCTCGGCTGGCAGCAACTCAAAGACTTCAATAAGACCTATACGATGCTCCGAAAACTGGGGCGCGTAGCGATTGGCAGGAAGTCCGGAAGAATCAAATCCGGTACGATTGTCATGTTCGCGGTTGATGAAAACGGTCGGGTTCTTAAAGCTAGCAAAATGCAAGGAGTCACAATCTTAGCACGTTTTCAAAATATGGACGATTATGTTGGAGAAGACATCCATTATTTTGACAAGTATAATCCTCTTGTGAGAAAAGAAAATAAGTTGATGCAATCAGCCATAGAAGATGCTAGAAAAGTCTATCTTTGGAATGAGGCAGGTATTGAGAAAGAGACAAGTTCATCTGATTCTTTTCTGGGATTCGGCTTTTATGCGAATTACTTACAATTATCTATTAAACAGTTATTTAAAAAAAATAAGAAAGGGAGTTCCTTATGAATCACATTACAAATTTTGCAGAGAGTTTTATGAAACTCTTCCAATTAGGTGGAGAAACCTTTATTAGCTGGATGACAAATATTGTACCGCTTGTCTTAATGCTATTGATTGCAATGAATACCCTTATCGCTTTCTTGGGAGAAGAGAAGGTCAATTCCCTGGCTAAGATTTCTGCCAAAAATCCTGTTAGCCGGTATATGATTTTACCTTTCATTTCTGCCTTTATGCTGGGGAATCCGATGGCAATCAGTATGGGACGTTTCTTACCAGAATATTATAAACCTAGTTTTGTAGCAGCTCAGATGCAGTTCTGCCATACTTCAAATGGTGTATTTCCACATATCAATCCTGGGGAATTATTTGTATGGATGGGAATTGCGACAGGAATTCAAACTTTAGGTTTAAGTCAAATGGACTTAGCCATTCGTTACATGCTTGTTGGGCTTGTCATGAACTTTGTAGGTGGTTGGGTAACCGATTTTACAACTGCTTATGTAGCAAAACAGCAAGGTGTTACCTTGAGTAAAACATTTGATTTATAGAAAGAGTGAAATTATGTCATATAAGAGTATAAAAGTTGTTAAAGGAAATGGCGGTTTCGGAGGACCTTTGGTCATTACACCTAGTGAAGCTAAGCATAAATTCATCTATATTACTGGTGGCGGAGAAAAGCCAGATATTGTAGATAAAATTGCTGATTTGACCGGTATGGAAGCTGTTAATGGGTTTAAAACTTCTATCCCAGATGAGGAAATTGCTTTAGCAATCGTGGATTGTGGCGGTACTCTTCGCTGTGGTATTTATCCTAAAAAGGGAATCCCTACAATAAATATTGTCGCTACAGGGAAAAGTGGGCCTCTAGCTCAATATATAACCGAGGAAATCTATGTGTCAGCAGTTGGCCTTAATCAAATTTCTGCTGCTAATGAAGACGAAAAAGCGACAACTGTGGTAACTGAAAAGCCAACTTACGATACTAGTAAAAAAATTACAGAGCAAAAAGCTGAAACAAGTATTGTAGCACGAATTGGGATGGGGGCTGGTAAGGTCGTTGCAACTTTCAACCAGGCTGCTCGTGAAGCCATCCAAACAATGCTCAATACAATAATTCCTTTCATGGCCTTTGTTTCCTTGCTGATTGGGGTTATTCAAGGATCTGGTGTTGGAAATTGGCTGGCAAAATTAATGGTTCCCCTAGCGGGGAACATCTGGGGACTCGTTTTAATTGGCTTTATCTGTTCCTTACCATTCCTATCTCCTTTGTTAGGTCCCGGAGCTGTTATTAGTCAGATTATTGGAACTTTAATTGGAGTCGAAATCGGAAAAGGGACTATTCCGCCCCAAATGGCTCTGCCAGCTTTATTTGCTATCAACACTCAAAACGGTTGTGATTTCATTCCTGTAGCACTCGGCCTATCTGAAGCCAAGGCTGAAACAGTTGAGGTTGGTGTCCCTTCGGTACTTTATTCACGCTTTCTCAATGGTGTTCCGCGGGTGCTAGTTGCTTGGATAGCTAGTATTGGTCTTTATCAGTAGACCTTTGATAGATGCCTGAAAACAGAGAACTATTATGTTAAACTTATCTATAAGCCTAAGTTTATGACAAATTAGAGAAAGTATGAATAGAAATCAGATGAAGAAAATTTTTGAAACTAAAGTAATTCAAGTAGGGTCTGAAGCTCAGAATATGATTCAAGATGCCAATATGCTCATTTTATTTGGAGAAGAAGCACCAGAAGATTTATCAGAGTATTGTTTTAAGATTGATAACAAAAATCTGCTAGGTTCAATACTAGAAGGTGGCAAGCTGGTGGTAGATAATCAGGAATATTCGATTAGTTCCGTAGGAAATGTAGTAGAAAAAAATTTAACTGGACTGGGACATATCACGATTTCTTTTGATGGTTCAAAAGAGGGGAGCCTTCCTGGTACACTCCATGTTGTAGCAGATCAAGCGGTAGTAATTGATAAAGATTCTACCATTCAGATTTTTGAAACTGCTTAACCATAATAAAATTTCAAATCAAGCAATTTAGAAAAATAAAAGTCTAAAAAATTGATTCAGAGCCTGGACCAAAAGTCCAGGCTTCTGGGTCTAAATTAGAAAAAATAGATGACGCAGTGGTTGATTGGCAAGTCAATCAAACTAGCCAGTCAGTGCAAGGGAATTTCCAGCAGATGCATCCACAAGGGGTGCCTGAACAGAAGGAAAAGACCAAAAAGGGATTTACCCAACTTCAGCTAATTTCTCAACAGACCTACACTCATTGGGTCAATTTATCCAAGAAGGAACTCGTATCATGTTTGAAACAGTTGTCCGTGTTGACAAACCACGTAAGAACGTGATTATCCCTACTTTGGAAGAAGATCTTGATGGACTTGGTTACCTTCAGGGAAAAGACGTTGACTTCGTTAACAAAAAAGCAACTGACGGTGTTCTTCTTGCCCACACAGATGGTGACGTACCAAACATGTACGTAACTCTTCCTGAGAAAGATGCCTTCACTCTTGGTTACACAATCTACTTCTTCGAATTGGCTATCGCCCTTTCAGGTTACTTGAATGCCATCAACCCATTTGACCAACCAGGTGTTGAAGCTTACAAACGTAACATGTTTGCCCTTCTTGGTAAACCAGGATTTGAAGAATTGAGCAAAGAACTCAACGCTCGTCTATAATAGGATATAAAAAGGGTGGTTTTACCACTCTTTTTGCTTTTTCTCGAAAAGAGAAATTGGACTCTGGCAAGACTTGTGATATAATATAGAGAGCAAAAAGGCAGACGCCTAGAGACTTTATAGGAGAAGATATGTCAAAAGATATCCGCGTACGTTACGCACCAAGTCCAACAGGACTACTACACATCGGAAATGCCCGTACAGCATTATTCAACTACCTTTACGCACGCCATCATGGTGGAACTTTTATCATCCGTATCGAAGATACTGACCGTAAACGCCATGTTGAGGATGGAGAACGTTCACAGCTTGAAAATCTTCGCTGGTTGGGGATTGACTGGGATGAAAGTCCAGAAACTCATGAAAACTACCGCCAATCAGAGCGTTTGGACTTGTATCAAAAATACATCGATCAATTGCTAGCTGAAGGAAAAGCCTACAAATCATACGTTACAGAAGAAGAGTTGGCAGCTGAACGCGAACGCCAAGAAGCAGCTGGCGAAACACCACGTTACATCAATGAATACCTTGGTATGAGCGAAGAAGAAAAAGCAACTTACATCGCAGAACGTGAAGCAGCCGGTATCATCCCAACTGTTCGTTTGGCTGTTAACGAGTCTGGTATCTACAAATGGCATGATATGGTCAAAGGTGATATCGAGTTTGAAGGTGGCAACATCGGTGGTGACTGGGTTATCCAAAAGAAAGATGGTTACCCAACATACAATTTTGCCGTTGTGATCGATGACCACGATATGCAAATCTCTCACGTTATCCGCGGTGATGACCATATTGCTAATACTCCAAAACAACTCATGGTCTATGAAGCGCTTGGTTGGGAAGCACCAGAGTTTGGTCACATGACTTTGATCATCAACTCTGAAACGGGTAAAAAATTGTCTAAACGTGACACCAATACCCTTCAGTTTATAGAAGACTACCGTAAAAAAGGCTATTTGCCAGAAGCAGTCTTTAACTTTATCGCCCTTCTTGGTTGGAATCCAGGTGGCGAAGATGAAATTTTCTCTCGTGAGGAATTGATTAAACTCTTTGATGAAAATCGTCTCAGCAAGTCACCAGCTGCATTTGATCAGAAGAAACTAGACTGGATGAGCAACGACTACATCAAGAAAGCAGAACTTGCTACTATCTTTGAAATGGCTAAACCTTACTTAGAAGAAGCAGGGCGTTTGACTGACAAGTCTGAAAAAATGGTGGAACTATACAAACCACAAATGAAGTCAGTGGATGAAATCGTTCCATTGACAGATCTTTTCTTCTCAGATTTCCCAGAGTTGACAGACGCTGAGCGTGAGGTCATGGCAGGAGAAACCGTTCCGGTTGTTCTAGAAGCCTTCAAAGCGAAACTAGAAGCGATGACAGATGAGGAATTTGTGACAGAAAACATCTTCCCACAAATCAAAGCAGTCCAAAAAGAAACAGGTATTAAAGGGAAAAACCTCTTCATGCCGATTCGTATTGCTGTATCAGGTGAAATGCATGGACCAGAATTACCAGACACCATTTTCTTACTCGGACGTGAAAAGTCAATTCAGCATATCGATAATATGCTGAAAGAGATCTCCAAATAAAAAGGACTTCCGATGGATACATGGGAAAAGATGTATGAAGAAGCACGAACCTTATTCAATCCCCATGAAGTTTCTGACTTTGTTTATGCTAACCATGTTGTTGCTGCGGTAGAAGCAGAAGATGGTCAGATCTTCACAGGATTTTGTATGGAGGGCACTTGTGGCGTTTTTCATCTCTGTGCAGAACGAGCGGCTCTCTTCAATATATATCAATTTTCAGGACAGACCAAAGTTAAGAAAATCCTCGCCTTTCGAGACAAACCTCCCTACGGCGAAGGATCAGGTATGCCCTGTGGCGCTTGCAGAGAATTTCTCTTAGAATTGAATGCTAAAAATAAAGAAGCAGAGTTCATGATGAACTACGAAACAAGAAAAACAATTAAGGTTGCTGAATTAATCCCTTACTTGTGGGGAGAAGAACGTGCGACTAATTGGCAAGATAAATAGAAGGAGTCAGTTTAACTGGCTCTTTTCCCTAATCTTTTCAGAATTTTGGTAAAGAGGTAAAAAAGTCCTTGACAAAGGTAAAAAAGTAGGTATAATAGAAAGAGTTGAAAAGCTCAGGTCCGTTGGTCAAGGGGTTAAGACACCGCCTTTTCACGGCGGTAACACGGGTTCGAATCCCGTACGGACTATGGTGTATTGCGGTTAAAAAAACTTGAAAAAAGTTTAAAAAATCTGTTGACAGAGGCAGGTAGCTGTGATATACTAATATAGTTGTCGCTCACGAGAGGAGTGAGAGACAAAGACCTTTGAAAACTGAACAAGACGAACCAATGTGCAGGGCACTATAACTGAAGTTATAGTACTGAACAATGAAAAAAACAATAAATCTGTCAGTGACAGAAATGAGTGAGAACTCAAACTTTTAATGAGAGTTTGATCCTGGCTCAGGACGAACGCTGGCGGCGTGCCTAATACATGCAAGTAGAACGCTGAAGGAGGAGCTTGCTCTTCTGGATGAGTTGCGAACGGGTGAGTAACGCGTAGGTAACCTGCCTGGTAGCGGGGGATAACTATTGGAAACGATAGCTAATACCGCATAAGAGTAGATGTTGCATGACATTTGCTTAAAAGGTGCAATTGCATCACTACCAGATGGACCTGCGTTGTATTAGCTAGTTGGTGAGGTAACGGCTCACCAAGGCAACGATACATAGCCGACCTGAGAGGGTGATCGGCCACACTGGGACTGAGACACGGCCCAGACTCCTACGGGAGGCAGCAGTAGGGAATCTTCGGCAATGGACGGAAGTCTGACCGAGCAACGCCGCGTGAGTGAAGAAGGTTTTCGGATCGTAAAGCTCTGTTGTAAGAGAAGAACGAGTGTGAGAGTGGAAAGTTCACACTGTGACGGTATCTTACCAGAAAGGGACGGCTAACTACGTGCCAGCAGCC